>JAQVEX010000003.1 GCA_028697555.1 Lentimicrobiaceae bacterium
TTGTGTGTACGAATCGTGAGCCAAAATATCATCTTCGGTAATACCGTCTTTTCCTATTTGTACAACTTCTAATTTTTTACCTTTAAGCACGATACCTTTATCTTTATCTTTACCAAAAATCATTGGCTGACCTTGTTTTAAGTGAAGCTGGGCTTCATCTCTGTTTTCACGAGATGCAACAGCATGGTGAGCTTTGTCGGCAAAAATAACACAGTTTTGGAGGACTTCAATTACTGATGTCCCATCGTGTTTAGCAGCTTCGAACATAATATCCGTCATCATGTTAATATTGTTATCAACGGCACGTGCAAAGAAAGTTCCTTGAGCACCTAAAACCAATTCGCCGGGATTAAAAGGCGATTCAATAGTTCCGTACGGTGATGTTGCAGTAATCTTGCCCATTGGTGTTGTAGGCGAATACTGTCCTTTTGTTAGACCGTAAATCTGATTGTTGAATAATATAATATTAACATCTAAGTTGCGACGAACAATGTGTATAAAGTGATTTCCACCAATAGCCATAGAGTCTCCGTCTCCGCTGTTAATCCATACACTTAACGAAGGATTAGCCAATTTCATTCCGGTGGCTATAGCATGAGCTCTACCATGAATACCGTGGAATCCGTAGGTATTAACGTAATACGGAAAACGAGATGAGCATCCTATACCGGAAACTACCATAAAGTTTTCTTTACGATATCCTATTTTTGGGAATACACTTGTGGTTGCAGCCAATATAGCGTGATTACCGCAACCTGGACACCATTTTACCATCTGGTCGCTAACAAAATCCGACTTTTGAAGTTCTACATCGGATCTTTCTATTGTTTTTTCTGGGAATTTATTCATTCTTATAACTCCTTATTTTTAAACTATTTCATTAAATTTTGCAACTAACTCGGTTATGGTAAAAGGTAAGCCCATAACTTTATTGTACTGCATAAAATCAACCTGTGGAAAGTTCATCCTTAGGTAATTGGCAAATTGTCCGCTATTAAGCTCGCAAACAATTATTTTCTTGAAATTACCAAAAATATCTTTAGTATTTTTGGGCAAAGGCATAATATTGTGGAAGTGAGCCAAACTAACTTTTTTACCTTGTTTTTGCATTTCTTCTACAGCACCTAAGGTAGTTCCAAGTGTACCACCCCAGCTAACAACTAATAAATCGCCGGTAGCATCACCTATTATTTCTTGTTCTGGGATAAAGTCGGCAACTTTCTGAACTTTTTTCTCACGCAAGTCAACCATAAGTTGGTGGTTATCCGGATCGGTGCTAACACTTCCTGTAATATTTAATTTTTCCAAACCGCCTATTCTGTGTCTAAGTCCTTCTGTTCCAGGGATAGCCCATTTTCTAACGTAAGTATTTTCGTCTCTTCTGTAAGGAGCAAAGTTTTCTTCGTTAGGTTTTGCCAATGGAGGAACTATTTCTGGCAAATCGGCAACTTTTGGGATGCGGAACAATTGTGCACCGTTTCCTAAAGAACCGTCGGTAAGAAGAATAACCGGAGTCATGTGCTCCAAAGCTATTTTTGCTGCATTGTAAGCTGAATAAAAGCAATTTTCAGGAGTGGAGGCAGCAACAACAACAAGAGGTGCTTCGCCATTTCTTCCGAAAAGAGCTTGCATTAGGTCGCTTTGCTCACTTTTGGTTGGCAATCCGGTTGAAGGACCACCTCTTTGTACGTCTATTACTAGTAGAGGTAGCTCAGTCATAACTGCTAAACCTAAAGCTTCGCTTTTTAGCGATAAACCAGGACCGGATGTACTCGTAACTGCTAAAGCTCCGGCGTACGATGCTCCGATTGTGGAACAGATAGCTGCAATCTCATCTTCGGCTTGGAAAACCTTAACGCCCAACGATTTATGCTTAGACAGTTCTATTAAAATGTCGGTAGCCGGTGTTATAGGATACGAACCTAAAAACAATGGTCGTCCCGAACGTTCCGACGCTGCCATAACGCCCCAAGCAGTTGCTATGTTACCGGTAATATTTCTGTATTTACCCTTAGGCAATGGCGCTTTTGGTATTTTGTAAGTACGATTGAGTACTTCCATAGTATCGCCGAAATTATAGCCGGCTTCTAAAATTATTTTGTTAGCCTGAACTAATTTTTCGTCTTTTTTAAATTTTAGCTCAAAGTACCTGTTAGTATGTTCCAAAGTCCAATTTAAAATGTAGTAAAGCAAACCAAGGGTAAACATGTTTCTGGTTTTGTCGGCAACAACATTTGTCAAGCCTAATGGAACAAGGGCTTCGCGACATAATGTTGTTATGGGAGCACGAACAATTTGATAATCGGATAAACTGCCATCATCCAATGGATTTTCTTTGTAGCCGGCTTTCTCAAATGCCTTATCTACAAAGGTATCGACATCAACAATAATCATAGCTCCTTTTCGCAACCATTTTTTGTTTGCTTTAAGTGAAGCTGGGTTCATAGCAACCAAGATGTCAACAAAATCGCCTGTTGAACCAACTTTCTTAGACGCTACATGCACCTGAAATCCTGAAACACCTGCAACAGTATTGTGAGGCGCTCTAATTTCGGCTGGATAGTCGGGAAATGTTGCCAAATCGAGGTAAAGAAGCGCAGCAGTGTGGCTAAAAATAGTTCCTGCTAATTGCATTCCATCGCCCGAATCGCCAACAAATTTAACGACAATGTCCTCTTTTTCAATAAAACTAACTTGTTCTTTCATTCTATTTGTATAGCTTTAAAATGTTTTTAAATATTTTTTATAGATTTATTTTTTATTAATTTCGTATTACCTTTTAATAACAAACTGCAAAGGTATAAGAAAACCGTAATCAAAAAAATTATTTTGAACTAATTTTAACCCTAACAAGTTTCAACTTGCGTAATGGTAATATTTGTAAGGGATTAGAGATAGTTGATTGGTTTTTATCTTTATTTAAACTAAAACTAAATTATAAATTATAATAAGTCTAATTAAGAACTTTGTTCGCTTTATAACATGTTAGTTTTATGGCAGATAGACAAATTAATTAAAATAATTGTTAAAGTAATTAATTTTTGCATCAAAATAAAAACATCCATTTTATTAAACCTTATTTTATTTTTGCAAAAAACAACTAAAAAACACATAACTATGGCACACAAAATTTCAGAAAATTGTATAGCATGTGGAACATGCATCGACGAATGCCCAGTTGAGGCTATTTCGGAAGGTGATATTTATAAAATTGACCCAGACCTTTGCATTGACTGCGGTGCATGCGCCGAAGCTTGTCCGGTTGAAGCAATTCACCCTGAAGACTAATAGAATTAGTTAAACAAAAACAAAAAAGCTATCTTGGGTAAACCGAGATAGCTTTTTTTGTCAAATTAAAAAATTTAAGATACGATTAAAAAAAGCAACCATTTTTTAACTAATGATGCTCTATCTTTGTTGTAGCGGGGGCAGGACTCGAACCTGCGGCCTTTGGGTTATGAGCCCAACGAGCTACCACTGCTCCACCCCGCAATATATTTTTTAATTTTTTGAACTTCAATATTGCTTCCGCAAAGATAATCAATTTTTGAAATTATACAACAGGAAATTGAAAAGTTGATGCATTTTTATAATTATTTAAAGCTAATTGATTGAATGAAAGCAAATACATAGATGAAAGTTTTTGATGTAAATAATAAGATTTGACAGATGTAACACAAAAAACTTGTACAGTAGCAACATAATTACACACTATTTTTGTACTTTTGAAGTCGTTAATAATTATTTTACAAGATTTATTATAATGAACATCAATTTAGATGCAACAGATAAGCACTTTAATGCAACGGATAAAGACATTGAAAAGGCATTGCGACCTGAAGATTTTAGCGAATTTTCGGGACAAAAGTCAATAATCGATAATTTAAAAATATTTGTTGCTGCTGCAAAACAGAGAGGAGAAGCGCTAGACCACGTGTTGCTACATGGACCTCCGGGTTTAGGCAAAACAACTTTATCGTATATTATAGCTCACGAATTGGGCGTAAATATTAAAGTTACATCGGGTCCGGTATTGGACAAACCCGGCGACTTGGCAGGATTGCTCACTGCACTTGGTCCAAACGATGTTCTGTTTATAGATGAAATTCATCGCTTGCACCCGATAATAGAAGAATACTTGTACTCGGCAATGGAAGATTATAAGATAGACATTATGATAGAAAGTGGTCCAAACGCCAGAAGCGTACAACTTTCGCTAAACCCTTTTACTTTGGTAGGAGCAACAACAAGGTCGGGATTGCTTACAGCTCCGTTACGCTCTCGGTTCGGCATTAACTCCCGATTGCAATACTACGATACAAATACTTTGCAAAAAATAATTTCTCGCTCGGCAGGTATCTTAAAAATAGATATTACATACGATGCTTCTATTGAAATTGCCCGACGTAGCAGAGGCACACCGCGTATTGCAAATCTTTTGCTCAGACGAATTAGAGACTTTGCACAAATAAAAGGCGATGGTGCCATTGATATGGAAATAACTCAGTACGGATTGAATGCACTGCAAGTTGACAAAAACGGACTCGATGAAATGGATAATAAAATTATATCGTGCATAATTGATAAGTTTAAAGGTGGTCCCGTTGGTATTTCGACAATTTCCACTGCCGTTAGCGAAGATGCCGATACAATTGAAGAAGTGTATGAGCCTTTTTTAATCCAAGAAGGATACATTATGCGGACACCAAGAGGCAGAGAAGCTACCGAAAAAGCGTACTTACACGTTGGCAAAACCAAAGCTAAAGATACGGATACGTTATTCTGATAATAAAAAAACAATAATACCATATTTAGTTGGATAATTTGATATCATTTGTACGAAAATTAGCCTTTGACGAAGGTTTTGATGATGTTGGCTATATTAATATAGAATCGCTTGAGTTTAATAATAAAAAACTTGACGAATGGTTAGACAAGGGTTTTAACGCATCGATGCACTACATGAATAGAAATGTTGACATCAGAAAAGACCCTTCGAAAATAATTGATGGTGCAAAATCGGTTTTTATTTTTTTGCAAAACTATTACACCAACGAGAGTTTGTCTGATAACACCTACAAAATATCAAAATACGCTTACGGAAAGGATTATCACAAAGTATTAAGAAAAAAGCTGAAAAGAATAAGCAAACAAATTGAAGAAAACCACAAACAGCTGACAACAAGAATTTTCGTTGATACTGCTCCAATAATGGAAAAAGCGTTGGCTCAAAAAGCAAATTTGGGCTGGATAGGGAAAAACTCATTGCTAATTAATAAAAAACTTGGTTCTTACTTTTTTATTTGCGGTATTGCCACCAACGTTGAACTTACAGAAACTACTTTGGCAAAAGAGCCAAAAAATTACTGCGGTTCTTGTACAAACTGTATAGATGCCTGCCCTACCAAAGCAATAACATCGCCATACGTTGTTGATTCAAACAAATGTATATCATTCTTAACGATTGAAAACAAAGAAGAAATTCCCAAACAGTTCAAAGGCACGTACTCCAACTGGATATTCGGCTGTGATATTTGCCAACAAGTTTGCCCATGGAATAAAAAAGTAAAGCATCACAAAGAACCTGATTTTAAGCTTTCTGATAATATAAAAAATCTTACAGCCCACGACTGGGAAAACATTGATGAAGAGAGTTTTAAAACAATATTTGAGGGCTCAGCAATTAAAAGAGCCAAATTTGGAGGATTAAAAAGAAATATAGATTACCTACGTTAGTAACATTTTATTAATTTTGCAATAACATAAATTCAAATCAGTAAATAAAAAAGGTTATAGTATTATGCAGTCTAATAATATTAAAATAAGTATCAATTCCGAAGTAGGACAATTAGAAAATGTGATAATGCACACGCCTGGCATTGAACTTGAAAACATGACACCCGAATATGCACAAAAGGCTCTTTATAACGATATTTTAAACTTGAATGTAGCTAAAAGAGAACATGCTGTATATCAGAATGTAATAAGCAAAGTTGCCAATGTTTTTGAGATAGAAGAGCTTTTATTAGATGCTTTTAACAATGGAAACAACAGAGGTGATTTTTTAACAAAAATTGCTGAAAAAGAGTATATTACACCTGCCGTAATGGATTATCTTAATTCATTATCGAACAACGACCTATGCTCGGCTATTATCAAAGGTGTTGAACTTAAAAAAGATACATTAACAAAATTTTTAGACAACGACCCTTACGAAATTGGACCTTTGCACAATTTGTTTTTCACACGTGATATATCTATCGGTATAAACGACAATATTTTTATAAGCCGAATGGCAAGCAATGTTAGGAATCGTGAGGCTATTATCATGGAACATGTTTTTAAACATCACCCAAACATAGCCACCAAAATAGTAACAAGTCCAAAAACCGATGAAAACAACAACAACAAACCTATTAGCTTTGAAGGCGGCGACTTCCTTATAGCAAGAGAAGATATTTTACTTGTCGGTACCGGTGATAGAACATCTACTACCGGAATCGATTTTGTACTTAATTATCTGAAAAACAATCGTCAAAAAGGGCATATTATCGTACAGGAACTTCCTTATACTCCGGCTTCATTTATACACTTAGATATGGTGTTTACGTTTATTAACACGCATCAATGTATGGTTTATAAGCCCCTTATTATGCTGCCAAACAGATATTTAACAATACATATACAGTACGAAAACGGCAAAGTGGTTTCTATTAACGAAGTTGACAATATACCAACAGTGTTAAAATCATTAGGAATGGATTTGGAAATATTATACTGTGGCGGCGGAAAAGAGCTTTTGGAAGAAAGAGAACAATGGCACAGCGGTGCAAACTTTTTTGCACTTGCTCCCGGAAAAATATTGGGCTACGGCAGAAACATTCACACAATTGAAGAACTTAACAAAAATGGCTACGAAGTGCTTACAGCCGACGAGGTTATAAACAAAAACATAAACATTTATGACTATAAACAATGCGTAATAACCATCAACGGTGCCGAACTTTCGCGCGGTGGCGGCGGTTGCAGATGTATGACATTGCCTCTAACTCGTAAACCTTTATAACTATTGCAAATAATATCACATCAACAAAAATGCACGAAAAAAATTACAAAAGATATACTATAACTTCGGCTTTGCCATACGCAAACGGACCTATACATATTGGACACCTTGCCGGTGTCTATGTTCCTGCTGATATTTATGCACGTTACCTGCGTTCTAACAGACAAGACGTACTATTTATAGGCGGTAGCGACGAACACGGTGTACCTATAATGATAAAAGCTCTGAAAGAAGGAGTTACACCGCAAGATATAGTTGATAAATTCCATGATATTATAAAAAAATCATTTTCCGATTTCGGAATTTCATTTGATGTATATAGTCGCACTTCTTCGGAAGTTCACCACGCTACGGCTTCCGATTTTTTTAAAAAGCTTTACGACGAAGGTAAATTTATAGAACAAACCACAGAACAATACTACGACGAACAAGCTCAACAGTTTTTAGCCGACAGATATATTATAGGAACTTGCCCAAAATGCGGATACGAAGAAGCCTATGGCGACCAATGCGAAAAGTGTGGGACTTCGCACAATGCAACTGATTTGATAAATCCTAAATCTACGCTTAGCGGAGCTAAACTTGTAAGAAAACCTACTAAACACTGGTACTTGCCGTTAAACGACTACGAAGATTTTCTTAAGGAATGGATTCTTGTTGAAAATAAAACCAATTGGAAAACCAATGTTTACGGACAATGCAAATCGTGGTTAGACAGCGGTCTGCAACCTCGTGCAGTTACTCGCGACTTGGATTGGGGAGTTAGTCTTCCGCTACCCGATACTAAAGGTAAAGTGTTGTACGTATGGTTTGATGCACCTATAGGATACATATCGGCATCGAAAGAATGGGCTGAACAAAATAATAAAGATTGGAAACCCTATTGGAAAAGCAACGACACAAAACTTGTCCATTTTATAGGCAAGGATAATATTGTTTTTCACTGCATTATTTTTCCGGCTATGCTAAAGGCAGAAGGCTCGTACATATTGCCCGAAAATGTTCCGGCTAACGAGTTTTTAAATTTGGAAGGAAATAAAATTTCTACATCGAAAAATTGGGCTGTTTGGCTTCACGAGTACTTGGTTGAGTTTCCCGACCAACAAGACGTTTTGAGATACGTACTTACAACAAATGCTCCCGAAACCAAAGACAACGACTTTACTTGGAAAGATTTTCAAACGAAAAACAATTCCGAATTAGTTGCCATATTCGGTAATTTTGTTAACAGAACTATAAGTCTGACAAACAAATACTTCGATGGAAAAGTAAAACCTATAGGCAATTTGACTTCGATTGATGAAGAAGTTATTAAAGAATTGCAAAAATATCCTTCAACTATAGGTGAATCGCTTGACAAATTCAGATTTAGAGAGGCTTTAGCCGAGTTGATGAACTTAGCCAGATTGGGAAACAAATATTTAACCGATACCGAACCTTGGAAAGTATTTAAAACCGACCCCAAAAGAGTTGAAACAATATTGAATATTTCAATTCAAATTTGTGCCAATATGGCAATACTTTGCGAACCGTTCTTGCCTTTTACATCAGCTAAACTGTTCAAATTACTTAAAATTGAAAAACTTTTGTGGAACGATGCAGGCAGCCACAACATAGTAAAAGATGAACACCTTGTAGGCGAAGCTGAATTGTTATTTAGCAAAATTGAAGATGAAGCTATTGATTTTCAAATCGACAAACTAAATAAGACCTTACAAGAAAACACCGAAAAAAACAAAAAGATTGAAGTTAAAGAAAACATCAACTTTGATGATTTTGTAAAAATGAATTTGGTTGTGGGCTCTATTGTAGAAGCCGAAAAGGTTGCAAAAACCGACAAACTACTTAAACTTACAATCGACTTAGGTTCCGAAAAGAGAGTGATAGTCTCGGGCATAGCTCAACACTTTAATCCTGCCGATATTATAAACAAACAGGTTGTAGTTTTGGAAAACTTGCAGCCCAAAATGTTCAAAGGAATTGAATCTAAAGGAATGGTTTTAATGGCTGAAGACAACGAAGGAAAACTTCATTTTGTTTCGCCAAGTTCTGTTATTGATAACGGAAGTACGGTTAAGTAGAGTTTAACTATTATTTTAATTAGCTGTTGGCTTTCGTGTTACGTGTTACGTGTTGCGTGGTTCGAGTTGCGTGTTATGGGTTACGGGTTACGAATTGCGTGGTGCGAGGTACAGAACTGCAAATTTGCGTACAACTTCGCCTGTTGTAAATACAGTGTTATGTAACTTTATTTGTCCTTTTTCCTCATGTAAGGTTCATTTTCAAAATTTTTGTAGATATAATTTTTGGCAAAATTCATGTCAACACCCAACGTTTCACAAGCTTTTATGCATTCTTTATAAGCATCTACTGCTTTCTCTCTTTGATTAGTCATGTCATAACAAAACCCCAAATTACGCCAATAATGTCCTACATAAAACCAATGTTTTTCTTTCGGAAATTCGTCAATCCTATCTTTAATATTTTCTGATATTTCAATCGCAGTTAAATAATCTTCTTCTAAAAACTTAATCCATGCTTTCTCAAACTGTAATACTGTTGATTTTGAACTTATTGATTCCCATTCAGCTATAATGGAATTGGCTTTTTCTACGTTTTCAGCAGGTATAATAGCAGGGTCGTAATCCATTCCCATACCATGAACAAGCGGGACTAATGCCCCCTGATACATAATATCAACAGATGAAGCATTCGATACATCATAATAACCCTTAGCCAAATCTCTGTCAATAAACTCTGTTAAGTTTGAGGTTAGAGCTATTGTTTTTAATGGTAATAATTCCTTAAAGTTAATCAATTTAACACCTTTTTGTTTTGAAAAGGCGATATCAAAATAATACTTATGTTCAGCCCCTGTAAGTACAATAACGCGTTTCCCTTCATTTTCAGAAATGGCTTTGTTGATTAATTCCATCATCTTAGCGTTACGTAATTCTGAATATAAATTCATACATCCATCGCCAAATACATTAATTAGTATGGTGTACATTTCTCGAATGTAGTCGTTATAATCTTCGCCATTAAAGAACTCATAGCTCATTATATTATTTTTCCATATGCTATCCATTGTGCCATATCTCGCTGTGAATTCTTGCATTATACGATTATTGTTTTTTAAAGAATCTGCTTGTTGGCTTTTGATTTTAAAATCGTCAGTTTTGATATATTCATTTCTTTCAGCTCGAGCGTCAGAAAGAGTTTCCCACCAATCAATAGGGTAAACTTTTTTATTATTATCAAAACCGTATATAGCAGCTAACATCATCTCTTTTAGATAGGATTGCTTTCTAAAATATGATGGTGGTATCTCGACACAAATCGCGTCGGGATTGTATGTTCCCAAAATATTCACAAGGTCTTGTAATGAGTAATTTGGGTTGTCAATGTGTCCAGCATGAATTGTCCCTATTACAAGTACTTCTGTTTTTGTCTGTGCTTTTATTTCTGTTTGAAAGCAAAAAAACATTGCCATTAACACAATAATAGTCTTCAAAATTTGATACTGTTTCATATTTTTGTTTTAATACTGCTTAACTACTTATTATCCCCGTCGTAACCCCACTTTAAGTAGGTAGCTCCCCAGGTGAAGCCTCCTCCAAAAGTAACCAATATTATTTTATCGCCTTTTTTGAGTTGTTTTTCGTAGTCGTACAAACAAAGTGGTAAAGTTCCGGAAGTGGTATTTCCGTACCTGTGAATATTTATCATTACCTTGTCTGGTGAAAGTTTAAGATGATGAGCTACCGAATGTATAATTCGGAGATTTGCCTGGTGAGGAACTAACCAATCAATATCGTTGATGGTTAAATTATTTTTTTTCAGTACTTCTTCGGTTGCTTCAACCATTTTGCTAACCGCCCATTTGAACACTACTTGTCCTTCCTGAATAACATAGTGTTCGCGAGCTGTAACGGTTTCGATAGTTGGGGGATAAGCTGAGCCACCGGCTTTCATATATAAATGATGACGACCAACTCCGTCAGACCTCAAATATGAGTCTATAATTCCTACATCTTCGGTTGTAGGTTCCAAAAGTACTGCACCTGCCGCATCGCCAAAGATAGGACAAGTAGCTCTGTCGGTATAATCTATTATTGACGACATTTTATCGGCTCCAATAACAATAACCTTTTTATGCGTACCTGATTCAATGAATTTTTGTGCCACAGAAAGACTATACAAAAAACTGCTACAAGCAGCTTCTATATCAAAGCTAAAAGCATTTTTAATTCCGCACTTATCGCTAACAATAGAAGCATTTGAAGGGAAAAGCATATCGGGAGTAACAGTTGCACAAACTACCATATCAACATCTTCGGGATTGGTATTTGTTTTTTTAAGCAAATCGTTTACTGCATGTTCTGCCATGTACGAAGAGCCTAAGCCATGCTGTTTTAATAATCGTCTTTCTTTAATTCCTATACGAGTCATTATCCATTCGTCTGATGTATCAACCATACGACTCAATTCTTCGTTAGTCAAAATATAATCAGGAAGATATCCGGATACTCCTGTGATAACTGCTTTTATATTTCTGTTCATATATTTTATTTTGTAAGAACAATTGCTGTTCTGATATTTTTAATTCGGTTAATTAACTGGTTTATAATTATTTAAAATAAGTTTAGATTTCTCAATATAGTTTGATTGATGAATCTTCTTGCAATTAATTATCATGTTACAAACTGCTTCGCCGCTGGAAATTCCATGCCCTATCATTACATTGCCTTTAACACCAAGAATTGGAGTTCCACCAAATTTTTCGTAGTTAAGTTTTACGAAGAAATCATCAAGTTTATCTCTTTTAGACAACATGTAATAAAAAGATTCGATTAATTTAAGCACTATATTGCCTGTAAATCCATCGCAAACAATAACATCGGCTTTATCTCTCAACACGTCTCTACTTTCAATATTTCCGCAAAAATTTACATCTTCACTTTGCTTCAATAGTTTGTGAGCTTTTTGATACAATATGCTACCCTTCTCGCTTTCGGAACCAATATTAAGCAGCTTTACAATAGGATTATCAATATTATAAAGGTGTTTCATAAAAGTTGAGCCGATAATAGCAAATTGCAACAAATTTTCGGGCTTAGAGTCAGGAGTTGTTCCAACGTCTAACAGCATTGTAAATGAGCCGTTTTCTTGCGGAATAACAACCGAAGCACACGGACGCAGAACTTTGTCGATAAGACCAATGCTTTGTACAGCCCCAACTAACATGGCTCCGCTGTTTCCTGCACTTGCAAAAGCGTCTATTTGCTTATTTTTAAGATGCTGAAAACCGACAACCGTTGTTGAGTCGGGCTTTTGAACTAAGGCTCGCGTAGGATGCTCGCTCATTTCTATTACCTGGCTACAGTTTACAATTTCAAACTTAGCCATATCTGCATTGTGCGAATGCAAATACTCAGATATTAATGTTTCGTCGCCAAACAAAACAATAACATCTTCGTCGTGCAGATAAGGAATAGAAAGAATGGCTCCGTCAAGCGTTGCATTAGGAGCCTTATCCCCTCCCATAACATCTAGTCCTATTCTCATATCAGACTAAAATAATTATGCCTCTTTTGCCTCTATAACTTGCTTTCCACGATAATATCCGCACTCTTTGCACACACGGTGATACAATACAGGGCTTTGACAATTTGAGCATAGTGTTATTGTAGGTTCTTTCAAAAAGTCGTGTGCTCTGCGTTTTGCCGTTCTAGCTTTTGAATTTCTTCTCTTAGGATGTGCCATAATAATTATTATTTTTCTATTAATTCTTTAAGTTTATCCCAATGCGAAGACACGTTTTTTTCCGAATAAGTCCGCAATAGCTCCAAAGTATCGGCATTGCACGTGGACTCACCTGTTTCGGTGTCCGGATGAACCACATACATAGGCACTGCAAGATAAATAATATCGTATATTTCTTTCGAAAAATTTATTTCGGTGCTTGAGTAATGTATGAACTTCTCTTCAACTGTATCTTCAGTAGGGATATCAGTATATTTAACTATTAATTTTTCTTCAATATTTACCGGATAAATGAAATCTTCGGCGCAACGATTACACATAACTTCAATCCATCCTTTTCCGCAAATATCAACATCTATTATCGAGTGTCTTTTTTGTAAAACGATAGTAATATCGATGTCGGTTTTTTTTGAGTAATCGGGATTGAAAATTTGCATAAATTCTTGCGTTACAGAATAATTGAACTCATTTCTGTCGTCGCTCAAGTTTGCCAACGAAATATTAAATTCATCCAATTTATCTGTAGGTTTCATTCCAATAACTATTAAAGTTTGCAAATGTACATTATTTTTAAAATTTTGCAAACATAATAAGTTATTTAATTATAAAATAATGAATCACTAATGCAGACAATCAGGCAAATAGCCCGTGCATGTGAGTTTCTATTTTTTGAATTACCTTAGCCAAATCCTGCGGATTATCTTCAAAGTTAAGATTATCAACGTCTAAAATAATCAGATTGCTGTACTTGTAGTTGTCTATCCATGCTTCGTATCTTTCGCCCAAACTTTTCAGGTAATCTAATCTTATACCTGCCTCATATTCCCTGCCGCGCCTTTGTATGTTTCTGACAAGAGTACCTATTTCGGCACGCAAATATATAAGTAGTTCGGGCGGCTTTATAAACGATTCCATCAGCTCGAACAGTGAAGAATAGTTTTCAAAATCACGTGATTCCATCAATCCCATTGAATGTAGGTTGGGTGCAAAGATGTACGCATCTTCGTATATGGTACGGTCTTGAATAACATCAAATTCGCTGTTTCTGATATTTATTACCTGACGAAAACGACTATTTAAGTAGTAAACTTGCAAATTGAAAGACCAACGTTGCATATCTTCATAAAAACTATGCAGATACGGGTTTGTATCAACATCCTCGTACAAAGGATGCCAATTTAATTGTTTTGATAACAAACGTGTTAGGGTTGTTTTTCCTGCACCGATATTTCCGGCTATTGCTATATGTTTTCCCATTATATTTTTTATTGTGATTATTTATATTTTGCTAACAAAGATATTATTTTTCAGCTAACATTTGTAATATTTCGTCAACATAATTTCTTTCATTGTTCAAACGGGGCACCTTATTCTGACCACCTAATCTTTCACGATTTCTCATCCATTCGTAAAAAGTTCCTCTGGGTACTGCATGTACTTTTGGCGGTTTTAGCATAATATCTTTATGCCTTTTGGCTTCGTAGTCGGAGTTTAAACTTTTAAGAGCCACATCAAGCTCGTGAGTAAAAGCGTCCACAGAATCGGGCACTTGCACAAACTCAATAATCCACTCGTGCATTGCAGTATTGTTATCTTCGTTGATATAAGGTGCAACGGTATAGTTTGTAAAATCGGAATTTGTGTTTCTGCAAGCAACTTCTAAAGCCTTGTTGGCATTGTCTTCAATAACTTCTTCTCCGAAAGTGTTGACAAAACTTGTGGTTCGTCCGGTAACCCTAATTCTGTACGGGTCTAAAGATGTAAATTCAATTGTATCGCCAATCATATACCGCCATAGTCCTGCATTGGTTGAAATAACAACTGCATAATTTTTGCCCATTTCTACTTCCCAAATGGGATGACTTTTAGGATTATCGGATTGCAAGTTGCTTAACGGTATAAATTCGTAAAAGATGCCGTAATCAAGCATTAGCAACATATCGGTAGCTACTAACCTATCTTGTATTCCGAAAAATCCTTCGCTGGCATTGTATGTTTGCAGGTAATACAACGGTTTACTCAATATTTTGTCGTAGTGATTTCTGTACGAAGAAAAATTAACACCACCATGAATAAAAAGCTCCAAGTCATTCCAAACTTCGTTGATGTACTTCTTTCCCGTCATTTCCAAAATTCTGTTAAGCATCACTAACATCCACGATGGGACACCCATAAGAGCAGTAACATTTTCCTTAATGGTTGCGTTTGACATCTGATCTAGTTTTTCTTCCCAATCTTCAATCAAAGCTATATCAATACTTGGAGTGCGTGCCAATTGAGCCCAAAACGGAAGATTGTCCATAAGTATAGCCGACACATCACCGCAAGCAATTTGTCCACCAACTCCGTCTTGCTTAAGACTCCCTCCCATAGCCAATGTTTTTCCTTCTAATATTATTGAGTCGGGGTTGTTGTGCAAATAAATAGCTATTAGGTCTTTGCCGCCTTTGTAATGACAATCGTTGAGAGCTTCGTTAGTTACCGGAATAAATTTACTTTTGCTATTTGTTGTTCCTGAGCTTTTGGCAAACCATTTTACATCTGTATTCCACAAGATATTATTTTCGCCTGCTCGTAGCCTTTCAATGTATGGTTGCAAATCTTCGTACTTGCTAATGGGAACGCGATTTACGTAATCGTAAAAATTGTTTATTGAATCGTAGTCGTATTTTTTGCCCCATTCGGTACTGCTACCGCTTTGCAAAAGCTTTTGTAACCATTCCCTTTGTACTTCGTCGGGATACTTCAAAAAGTATTCTATTTGATGCATGCGCCGACGCATAAACCACGATACTATTGAGTTGAATATTGCCATCTCTGTTTTTAATTCTTATTTCCTAAAAATATTAAAAGTGGTAAAGGTAGTATTAAATCGCCAATAAAGGTCAAATTTTATATTTTTTAATTACATCAATTGTTCTATCAATCATATTATCATCGATACCTAAATGTGTTACCATTCTGATATTATTGTAACCCATGTGCATGGTCAGTATGCCGTCGTTCTTTAATTGACTGACATAATTATCGGCGTCTACTTTTGGGTCTAATTTAAAAAGAACAATATTGGTTTCAACTTTTGCTACGCTTTGCACATAGTTGAGTTTTTCTAATTCGGTGCTTAAAAGTTTAGCTCTTCTATGGTCGTCTTTCAGACGTAAAATATTATTGTCGAGTGCATAAATACAGGCTGCAGCCAAATAGCCTGACTGCCTCATTCCTCCACCAAACATCTTTCGGTAGCGTCTTGCAGTATTTATAAATTTGCTATCTCCCATTAGCACCGAACCCACAGGAGCTCCCAATCCTTTCGACATGCACACCGAAATACTGTCGAACAAATTTCCATAGTCTTCGGTTGTTTGCTCGGTTTCAACCAAAGCGTTGAACAGTCTGGCTCCGTCTAAGTGATATTTTAAATTATGCTTTTTGCATATTTTACCTATTTCCACCAATTTATTAAAATCGTAGATACTGCCACCGCCTTTATTCATGGTATTTTCGACAGACACTAAAGCTGTTGGCGGACGATGAACATCGTCGGATGGATTTATGTGATTTTCTACATCATCGGGGTCGAGATGACCTCTATCGCCGGATAACAAGCAAGTTGACAAGCCAGAATGAAAAGCCGGTCCTCCAGACTCATAGTAATATATATGCGACAACTTATGGCAAATAATCTCTTGTCCGGGTTGCGTATGAGTTTTTATAGCAACCTGATTAGCCATAGTTCCCGAAGGAAAATACAGAGCACTTTCCTTATTAAACATTTTAGCGATTTTTTCTTCCAATCGCTTGGTTGTCGGGTCGCCTCCATATACATCGTCGCCAACCTGTGCCTGCATCATGTATTGGAGCATTTCGGGTGTTGGTTTTGTAACTGTATCGCTGAGTAAATCTACTATCATATATATTATTTTTTAAAATCTTTATCGTATGCTTTTTTAAGACTATTAAGAGCTTTTTTCAGATGCGATTTCGGACAACCAATATTCAAACGCATAAAGCCTTCGCCTCCACTGCCGAACATAATTCCAGTATTGAGTCCCATATCGGCTTTTTTCAAAAAGAAATGATTTAATCTTTTGTCGCTTAAATTAAGCTCTCGACAGTCTAACCACATTAAAAAAGTAGATTCGGGGATTACAGGTTTTATTTTTGGCGTATATTCCGACATAAATTCTACAACATAATCGACGTTTTTTTGCAGGTAACTCATCAAATCATCAACATATTGGTAGCCATTCTTGTACGCCTCTTTAAGAGCTACATTGCCAAAAATATTTCCGTTGGAAATATGATATTTTTGAATTTGATTTTCAAATTTACTTCTTAGCTCAGGATTAGGAATAACATAAACCGAAGAAGCCAATCCCGACACATTAAAAGTTTTGCTCGGTGCGGTAAACATAACTGTTTGTTGCGCAACCTCTTCCGATAAAGTGAGAATAGGTGTATACTTATATTTTTTGTAAACCAAATCGCAGTGAATATCGTCCGACACAATGATTACATTGTATTTGAGAGCTATATCAGTCATTTTGGTCAGTTCTTCAACAGTCCATACGTTCCCTCCAGGGTTGTGCGGATTTGACAGAATAAAAAGTTTAACACCTTGTTTAATCTGCTCTTCAAAGTCATCGAAATCTATTTGAAGTCTGCTGCCGTCAAAATTGAGTTTACTTTGCACCAAGACTCTGTTATGGTCGGTTACTGCGTTAAAAAACGGGAAATAAACCGGCGGCTGAACCAAAATTTTGTCTCCTTCGTTTGTATAAGCAAGTACAGCAATATTAACAGCCGGAACGACTCCAGGCGTGAATCCGACAGTGGTTGAGCAAATTTCTAACTGATGCCTATTTTTAAACCACGAAATAAAAGAATCGAAATGATTGGGATTTCTGTAATCGTAACCAAAAACCGAGTGTTTAACTCTGTCTTTCAATGCTTTGGTTATAAAATTAGGGGTTTTAAAATCCATATCGGCGACCCACATAGCGTATTTGGCATCGTGTCCCAAAACTTGCTTCATAGCATCGTATTTCAAGCTACCGCTACCACGACGATTAATTACTTTATCGAAATTATTTTTTACATTTTTCATGTAACAAAATTAATCTAATTCAAATAAACTTACGAAATTTGCAGACGAATTTATTATTAAAAATTAAAAAAACACTAAAACACAATGGCACACTTCAAAGAAAAGGTGTTCTCAAAAAGCTGGTTTATCAGTTATTCGCTCATAGTCATCGGTGCTTTTATTTTGGCATCAGGTTTTGTCTTTTTTATTACACCTTATAAAATAGTACCCGGCGGTTCTTACGGTATATCAATTGTTATACATCACGTAACAAAAGGTGTATTTTCGTGGGCTCCCAACGGTTTGCCTGTCGGTATGATGGCTCTTATGATTGACATTCCGCTAACCATCATTGGGGTAAGGGTTTTAGGTCCAAGATTTGGAATTAAAACTGTAGTAGGATTTGTTTGTACGGCAATATTTGTCGATACTCTCACATTTTTCTACGGAGAAAGTCCATTGGTGGAAGGTGACGCTTTGCTTTCGTCTATTTTTGGCGGATTGCTGATAGGGATTGGCTTAGGAATTATTTTTAAAAGTAAAGCTACTTCGGGCGGAACGGATATTGTGGCTATGATTTTGGCAAAATATTCAAAACTGACTGTAGGTCAATTGCTTATTTATGTCGATTCGGTTATTGTTCTATTAGGATTGGTTGTTTTTGCCGATTGGAAAATTCCGCTTTACTCGTTGGTTGTTATTTTTATTACAGGTAAAACTATTGATATTGTGAGCGAAGGAACAAACTTCGACCGTACTATGTTTATTATATCGAAAGAGTCGGAACTTATTCGCAACTTTATTATTGAAAAGTTGGAACGCGGTGGGACTTATATTCCCGGAACAGGTATGTACCAAGGCGATGAAAGAACGATAATATTTGTTGTTGTTAACCGCAGAGAAATGGCTTTGTTGGAAGAATACATACACAGCGTTGACCCCGAAGCGTTTATTACCATAATTGAAGCAAGCGAAATATACGGCGACGGCTTTAGGTCGCTTACAAAAAAACTATCAGATTAACATTACACACGAATAATTTTAAAAAATGGAAATAAAAAACTTACGCAAAGAAATACCTTTTTCGAAGAGATGGTTTAAATCGTACTCCTACATAACTATTGGCACTTTGTTGGTTTCGATGGGATACGTGCTGTTTTTAAGTCCGCACAAGATAATACCAGGCGGAATTTATGGTATATCCATTATGCTGCACCACCTGTTTAACACTCCTATTGGTATGGTTTCATTGGCTTTCAATATTCCTTTAACACTAATAGGAACAAAAATATTAGGGCCCAGGTTTGGAGCCAAAACCGTAGTTGCTTTCGTACTTACAGGTATTTTTACCGATATTATATCAATGATAAGTGGTAATGTTGCTTTGGTTCCCGATGATACATTAGTTTCGGGTTTATTCGGTGGACTTTTCGTGGGCGTTGGAGTGGCTTTTACATTTAAAGCCAAAGCCACAAGTGGCGGAACCGACGTTGTTGCTATGATTTTGCAAAAGTACACACGTCTGCCAATAGGACAATTAATGATGTCGGTTGATGCCGTTATTGTTTTTATAAGCACTATTGTTTTCAAAGATTGGACTTTACCCTTGTACAGTTTTATTTCCATTTTTGTTATAGGTAGAGTTATAGATGCTGTTATGCACGGATTTTCGTACGATAAAACTTTGTTTATCATTTCCGATAAGCATCAGGAAATACGCGACAGCATTATAGGTGATTTGGGACGTGGTGGTACTTTCTTGATTGGTGAAGGTATGTATAAATACAAATCGAAAAAAATAATTTTTACCGTTGTTAACCCTAAGGAGTTGTACATGCTTCAAGAGTTTATTCACCGAATAGACCCTAATGCTTTTATAGCAGTACTTGATGCTAGCGAAATTTTAGGAAAAGGCTTTAAGAATTTAGAAGATAAGTTGGACGAGAAGTAGTGGGTGCGGGTTAGTTTTGAGTTTTGAGTTTTGAGTTCCGAGTTCTGAGTTCCGAGTTCCGAGTTCCGAGTCTCCAAACTCAATACTCTCGACTCAAAACTGACAACTCACCGACCACCGACCACCAACCACCAATCACCCAAAATTATTCCTCCAACAGCTTCCACAAGTGGTTTTTAAGCTCGGTTAAGCCTTTTTTGTGATGTGATGAAATAAAAACTGTAGTAATATCCTTTGGTAATTCTTTTTTCAGCATCTCTATCAGTTCGTCGTCTAACAAATCTGATTTGCTTACGGCAAGCATCCTTTTCTTATGTACAAGTTCAGGATTGTACATTTGCAATTCGTTTAAAAGAATTTTGTATTCCTTTTTTATACTTTTCGAATCGGCGGCTATGATGAATAATAATACCGAATTACGTTCAACGTGCCTTAAAAACCTGTGTCCCAAACCTTTGCCTTCGTGAGCTCCTTCAATAATACCGGGAATATCTGCCATAATAAACGATTTATAATCGTAGTAAGAAACTATACCCAAATTTGGTCGCAGTGTAGTAAAAGGATAATCGCCTATTTCGGGTTTTGCTGCCGAAATGGTACTCAACAAAGTTGATTTACCGGCATTTGGGAAACCAACCAAACCCACGTCGGCTAATAGTTTTAGCTCGAAAATAACCCATGCCTCGCTACCCGACTCTCCCGGCTGTGCGTATCGTGGAGCTTGATTTGTTGACGATTTAAAATTTATATTTCCAAGTCCGCCTTTGCCGCCTTTAACAACTATGTGCTCTTCGTTGTCTTCAACAACTTCGCAAATAGCTTCGCCTGTTTCGGAATCTCTAATTACCGTTCCTAATGGAACTTTAATAACAACATCGTCGCCATCGGCTCCGGTTTTATTGTTTCCCGAGCCGCCAACTCCGTTTCCGGCATGCAAATGTTTGGTATATTTTAAATGTAGCAATGTCCACAGTTGAGCATCTCCTCTGACAATAATATGACCTCCGCGACCGCCGTCGCCGCCGTCGGGACCTCCCTTAGGAATTCCTCTTGCTCTGTAAAAATGAGTCGAACCGCTACCGCCATTACCGGAACGGACGTATATTTTTACGTAATCAACAAAGTTCGATAAAGCCATACTATTCTATTTTCTCCTATCTGATTTTTAAAATTGCCTTGCCTACCTTAGCCGAAATACGATTAAAAATTTCCGCTTTTTCTCCCGTTGCATCAACAAGAACATGCTTACCTCTTTTTTTGTACAAATCCATAACAGGAGCCGTTTTGGTTTGGTACTCTTCGAGACGACCAATTATAAGTCCTGTAGATTTGTCGTAAGGACGTCCTTTTTCGGAACGACCTCTCTTGTCTAATCGCTTAATGAGCTCGATTGTAGGTGCTGTCATTTCGATAACAAACGAAACATTCATGTTCATCTTTCGCAACAACCCGTCTAAAATGTAAGACTGCAATATTGTACGCGGAAATCCTTTAAAAACAAATCCGTTGACATCGCTATGAAGTTTTATCTCACGTTCTATAATTCTTATAACTATCTCATCAGGAACAAGCTCACCTTGTTCTAATTTTGGTTTAATTACTTCACTCAATTTGGTGTTCATTTCAACCTCTTTGCGTAGCAATGAACCTGTAGAAATATAGTATAAGTTATATTTCTGAGCAATAAGCCTACCCTGCGTTCCTTTACCAACACCCGGAGGTCCCGAAAGCACCAAATTGAACCATACTTTTTGAAGTGCTTCATCAATAGCTTTTTGAAGCTTTTTAAAAATATCGGGTATATGCCCAACTCCATTTATTGCCTGATATAAATTTCTTTCCTTGTAATATTCTTTAACAGGAGCTGTTTTTTGATGATACTCTTGAAGTCGGAACTGAATTACCTCTTCGTTATCGTCGCTCCTTCCGGACACTTTTCCTCTTTCAATAAGACGGCGGGTAAGCTCTTCGTCGGGAACTTCCAGACTTAACATACAAGTTAGAGTTGTGTTAAGTTTTAACAACAATCCGTCGAGTATGTACGCTTGTACTAAAGTTCTTGGAAAGCCATCGAAAAGAAATCCGTTTTTGTCGGGATTGGTTATTATTCGTTTTTCAATAAGTTCAACCATAATATCGTCGGAAACGAGATTTCCTTTGGCTATCAGGTCATCAACCTGCTTTCCCAACTCAGTTCCTTCTTTAATTTCTTGACGTAACAAGTCGCCGGTTGAAATATATGCAAGGTTATACTTCTCAATAAGCAACTTTGACTGTGTTCCTTTTCCTGCTCCCGGAGGTCCGAATATAGCTATATTTAACATTTACCTTAAGGTTTATTAATATTTATTACTTGTTTTCTTTTTTATAAATATGTGGGTAATTTCTGCCGTAGCCGTCTAAATCTAACCCATAGCCAACAATAAAATCGTTGGGTATCTCAAAGCCCACATAATCGACAGGGAAACGATTGTTAAATGAATCGGGCTTTAGTAAAAGTGTTGCTATTCTGACACTTTTAGGATTATGTTCATGCAATCTTGAAATAAAAAATTCAAGCGTTAAGCCTGTGTCAACAATGTCTTCTACAATAATAACATCTTTGCCGTTTATATCAATATCTAGACCAAAAACTTCCCTAACTTTTCCCGAACTTTCTAATTTATCATATGAAGACAGTTTTACAAATGCCAATTGACAATGACCCGAAAATCTTTTTACCAAATCGGATGCAAACATAAAAGAACCGTTAAGTATTACTATAAAAATCGGATCCTTGTCTTTGTACTCGGAATTTATTGTATAGCTTATCTGATTAATTTTTTCAACTATATCAGTTTCTTCTATATACTTCTTAAAGTCAATCCCGTCAATACTTATTTGATTAGGCATAAAATTCTATCATTTAATTGCAAAAATGCAAAGTTAGAATTTTATTTAAATTTATTCCTGTCATTTCTAAATAAGTATGACAAATTTCATGTTTTTTGCTGATTACTTACTTGTTTTCAAGCATTTTCATCTTTATCATTTACTTTTTTGTTGTGTTTAAAGGATAAAGCTTTTGCGTGTTGCGGGGTACGAGTTGCGGGTTAGTTTTGTCCCGAAATTTCGGGACAAAACTGACAACTCACCGACCACCAACCACCAACGACCGATCACTCATCACTAATCACCAAAAGCTAACGGCTAACGGCTAACGGCTAACAGCCAAAAGCTAATAATTCAAAATAACTTTCAATAACTTTGATAAAACACGCAAATATTATACTTTTGAAAAAAATTAAAAAGATGAAAGCAATTGTAAGTATAATTATGGGTAGCACCAGCGACCTAAAAGTAATGGAACAAGCAGCAAAGCTATTTGATGAATTTGAAATTCCTTTTGAAATAAATGCTTTATCGGCTCACCGCACACCACAAGAAGTTGAAAAGTTTGCAAGCACAGCAGAAGAAAGGGGTATAAAAGTAATAATAGCTGCTGCAGGAATGGCGGCTCACTTGCCCGGAGTTATTGCTGCATATACTACGCTGCCTGTTATTGGTGTGCCTATAAATGCCTCTCTCTACGGTATTGACGCTTTGTTGGCTATTGTCCAAATGCCTCCAGGAATACCTGTTGCAACCGTAGGTATTAACGCTGCTACAAATGCAGGACTATTAGCTATACAAATTTTAGCTTTGAGTGACGAAAAAATTAACGAAAAGCTAAAACTGTACAAAAGCAATTTGAAACAAAAAATTGTGAATGCTAATAATGAATTATCAAAGTTAGATTATAAATATAAAGTGTAGCTAAGCCCTGATAACTTTCAATTCTTGGTAATTATCATAAAGCCGTCACCAATAGGTAGCATGATATTGTTAATATCGCTGCGATTTTGCACGTAATTATTGAATTTGGTAACAGCCATTGTGTCTTTATCGGCTATGTTATCAACTGTTCGCAAATACCACAACACATTATCGACTATTATTATTCCGTTGTCGCTTAATTTTGGCAATATCAAATCTACTATCGAGCAATAACTTTCTTTGTTAATATCGACGTAAACAATATCGAAACTGTAATTCAAGGTTTTGATAACATCTTCCGCATTACCTTTTATATATTCGATTTTATCGTCCAAACCTGCTTTCTTAAAGTATTTCAATGCTATTTGCGAAGTCTCGTCGTTGTAATCAACAGTGAAGAGTTTGCCGTTTTCTTGAAGACCTTGAGCCAAACACAGAGCCGAATATCCGGTAAACGTACCCAAATCTAAAACAAACTTAGGTCTGATTACTTTGCTCAAAAACTGCAATACTCTACCTTGATGTGGCAATGTAATCATTTGCGGATAAGCCGTTTTTAAGTTTGTTTCTCTGTACAGCTCTTGAAGCAAAGGCAAATCCTTGCCCGAGTACTTTTCGGCATACTCATCAACTTGCCAATACAACTTTTGCGGATTCGGAATTTTAACCATAACTATTTCAACTACTTATAAATAAGAACACTTAATTTATCATCGTCCAAAACCTGATTGGCAACATCGATAATATCGTTTGATGTTACATTATCAATTTTTTCGCAAATTTCATCAAAAGTATCAACCTTATCGAATACTGCATACGACTTTACCATACTCAAAATTTCAGCTTGCGACGATTCTATAGCTAACGCCAATTGACCTTTCATCTGCTTTTTCGCCATACTAATTTTTTGAGCCGATAGCCTATTGTCTCTCAATTTTTTAAATTCTTTTCTAACTATTGATATAGCCTTGTCGGTATTAATACTATCGGTTCCCAAATAAAAAGAAAAACTTCCGGTATCGCAATATGCATTGTAATTAGCCTCCAAGTTGTAGGCTATGCCGTTTCTTTCTCTTAAAGCTAAAGCTAATATTGAGTTCATGGCTGGACCACCCAACATATTGGTTAGTAAACTCAAAGTTACTCTATTTTCGTCGTGCAAGCTGTACGTAACATTGCCAATAACAATATGGTTTTGATGACGCGATTTATTCTTTATAACCGTTTGCGGAACATAATTTAAAACAGATTCGGCTTTGATAATTTCCGACCTCCTATTATTATTGCCGAAACACTTGTGTACCGTGTTTTGCAACTGTTTCATACTTTTTCCGCTAATAGTAGCTATTACCAAATTATTAACCGCGTAATAAGTGTTATAATAATCGACAATATCAGCCTGACTTATTTTTTTCACTGTTGATACTTTGCCCAAAATATTAGAGCCCAACGGGTGGTTTTTGAAAAGAACTTCATCAAATGCATCGATAATATTGTCGGCAGGACTATCTTTATACGAATTTATTTCGTCGATAACTACATTTTTTTCTTTTTCAATTTCTTTTGCCGGAAAAACCGAATTGAAAAGCACATCGCTGATTAGTTCGGCAGCTCTCAAAAAATATTCAGTCAGAAAGGAAGCATAAATAGTTGTATCTTCTTTTGTTGTATACGCATTCAAGTCAGCTCCAACACTTTCTAACCTGTTTAGCACCTGTACATTGTTGCGTTTACTCGTTCCCTTAAATAATACATGCTCAATAAGGTGCGATATTCCCGAAAGAGAACTGCTTTCATACCTTGAACCGACCTTAACCAAAACAGCAATATGACTAAGTTTTGAGTCCTTCTGCAAATGAATCCATTTTAAACCGTTAGGCAAAACCTGATACTGATAGCTCATAATTATTCTTCCACAAGGTTAAACGCTTTCGGATAGGTATCGTCGGTAAAAATCCAAAACAAAGGTTTGTTGCCTCTAAAAGTGCCATCTTCGTTGTATATTTCAACAACAGGACAAATACCTTTAACTTTTTTATCTATCTGCAATGTTTTTTTGTCGAAATACCACTCCTCCAAAAATCTAATTTTAGTTATGTCCTGAACCGAAATTTCCTTAATCAAAACGGTGTCAACCAACTCGTATGGCGGTTGAGCCGACATTACGCTAATAGTATCAACACGGCGAATTATGGTTTTTACGTCTTCGGCAGATAACTGTCTGTACGAAAAAATGTCGTGAGCAACAACATTCCCGTCGGTAACTTGCTTGAAAATATGTTTAACAAATTCCTCTCTTTTTATTCCTTCTATATTGTTTATCCACCAATAGGAGTCGGCACTTACATCACATATAGGAACATCGTACTGAATACGCTTTGTTAGCTCATCGCCCACCTTATTCTTATCCGATTTGCAAGAAACAATCAGCGTTAAGCATAATGCAAACAGCGAAAATACAACAAGACCTACTTTAATATTAATTCTATTCATATGTCTTTATTTATGATATTTCTGATTTAATATTTTGTAAAAATAATAATTGTGCAAAACTACTCTAAAAATGCTTGTCAATATTTTTCAACTTTTCGATAAAACCTTGAAGTGGTGGCAGATGCAATGAGAAATGAGCAATGTACAGTTAACCCCGAAGTTTCGGGGCTAATTACTAATTGTTAATTATTGATTCCCACGTACCCCATTCAATATTAGGGCTTTAAAGTCTAATCTTATAAAACATCTATCATTTTTTTACAATTATGCATTCAAGTTCTGAGTTTTTAGTTAAATTTGCAAAATAAATACAAGAAAATCTAACGAGTATTCGTTTAATATTGAAAAAGTATTAATTTAGCACGCTTTAAAACAGGAGGTCTATTACTGTAAAAATGACAAACAAATCATATCTAATAATACTGTTGGTAACGACTGTAATGTTTATAGCGGGTAAGGATTCGTACTCACAGCAAGACCCCCACTTTACGCATTACATGTTCAATAGGTCGATATATAATCCTGCAAATTTTGGTCTCTCCGATGGCATTTCGGTTGTTGGAGTTTTTCGCAATCAATGGTTAGGATTTAAAGACCCTGAGGGAAATATTGTTTCTCCTGTTACCGTAGAAGCAACTGCCGATGCTCCGATAAGGATTTTGCACGGTGGCATAGGCTTTGGAGTTATGCAAGATAAATTAGGTTTTACCTCCAATTTAGATGTGAAGCTAGGATATGCCTTTCACGCGTACATAGGCAATAATTTGTTGAGCATAGGAGCAAACGTCGACCTTAACAATGTAAGCCACGATAATTCTAAATACATTACCACCGATAACGAACCTGTTAACTTAGGTGGTAACGATAAAGGCGCTGTTGTTACCGATATGGCTGTCGGATTAATATTTAAAAATCCTAAGTACTACATTTCGCTATCATCAAACAAGGTTTTGGAAACAAAAAAAGAGTTGGAAGGACAAAGTTCCATTGCCCTGCAGAACAGAAGGCATTATTATGCTAACGTTGGTTACAACTTTACATTACCAGCCTACCCCAACTTTGTATTTATGCCAACAGCCTTAATATACAGCGATGGAAAAGTTTTTCAAACAAATTTTATGGCAATGGCAAAATATAATAATAAAATTTGGGGCGGAGTTGGGTATCGTTTTCAAGATGCAATAAACCTTATTATAGGAACAGAATTTAACGACATAGAAATAGGTTACGCTTTTGACATACCTATTAGTGGGCTTGGGATAAGGACATTTGGGTCGCACGAAATAATGATGAGATATTTATTTAAAATAGAAAGGCAAAAAACTAATACAGGATACAGAAATACAAGATTTTTATAATATTTTTTGTATCTTATAAAATAAAAAAAATATAAACTCGTTATAAGAAAGACTAAACTAAATCAGACCAACGCAAACACAATAAATTTAAGTTTTTTGCGTTGTAAAAAAACTAACTAAGAATTAAATTTTTCATGATGAAGAAGCTAATATTCGTTTTATTAATAGGTATAGCTGCTTATAGCTGTAAAAACAATGGCAACGGCGAATTAATAGGAGTACAAAACAGAGGTAAATTTTTCCAACCCGATCCCTACGGAATGGCATACGTGCCAATGGGTAGCTATGCACAAGGTGCAGGCGAAGAAGATGCTTTTTATTCTTTTCAAAATATGCCTCGTACCATAACCGTATCGGCTTTTTATATGGACGAAACGGAAATTACAAACAATGAGTATAGGCAATTTGTGTACTACGTTCGCGATTCTATTGCAAGAACATTGCTTGGCGAAATCAATCCCGAAGAATTCCTAATCTCAGAAAACAAAAAAACAGGCGAAATCTACGACCCGCCATACCTTAATTGGGAAACAAAAATTGATTTAAGAAATCAGGAGGTAGTTGAAGCTCTCGAACCATTGTACGTTCCCGAAAATGAAAGGTATTTCAGAAAAAAAGAAATTGACGCCAGAAAATTATTCTACGAATACTATTTTGTAGATCTATTAGCAGCTTCAAAGAAAAACTTTAAGGAAACAAGCGACCCCAAAAATGCCAACTTTGCTAATAGGCATCAAGGTATGAGAGACCGTTCGGTTTACGTTCGTAAAGAAGTTATAAACGTTTATCCCGATACTTTATCTTGGCTACACGACTACTCGTATAGCTACAACGACCCTATTGCAAAGATGTACTTTTCGCATCCGGGCTACGATCATTATCCGGTTGTGGGAGTTAGTTGGAAACAAGCCAACGCATTTTGCGTATGGAGAACACGCCTGCTAGAAACGGGTATGAAAAACAGAAAAAAAGGTGCTATGCCTGCAGAGTTCCGTTTACCAACCGAGGCAGAATGGGAATGGGCAGCCAGAGGTGGAAACACATTCAGCCCTTACCCTTGGGGAGGACCTTATACACGTAACGATAAAGGCTGTTTCTTGGCTAACTTTAAACCACTTAGAGGTAATTACGTCGACGATGGAGGAGCCAGAACAATTATAGTTGCACACTATCCGGCTAACGATTTCGGACTTTACGATATGGCAGGCAACGTTGCTGAATGGTGCGTTGATGCATACGACGAATCGGCTACACAATTTACTTGGGATATGAACCCAACGTACCAGTACAATGCCAAAGAAGACGACCCTGCAATACTTAAAAGAAAAGTAATCAGAGGCGGCTCATGGAAAGATATTGCTTATTATCTGCAAGTTAACACCAGATCGTACGAATACCAAGATTCTGCCAAATGCTACATAGGTTTCCGTTGCGTACAAGACTTCATTGGACGTCAGAAAAACGATAACCCCGCAAAGGCATCAAGAATATACTAATAGAAAATAATCACAAATTAATAATTAATAAATAATCAACAATTAAACATAACTAAAATGGGACTACAAAGTATTGTAACAAGTAAAGGATATAAACTTTTCATGGCTAAGCTCTACGGGATAGGAGCTGCAGTAGCTATTACAGGAGCACTTTTTAAAATTGTACACTTACCGGGAGCAAATATTATGCTTATAGCCGGTCTTTCGGCGGAGGCTATAATATTCTTTTTCTCTGCGTTCGAACCACCTTACGTTGAACCAGACTGGTCTCTGGTGTACCCGGAATTAGCAGGTATGTACGAACACATGCGTCCCACCAAAAAAGAAAAAAAAGTCAAGGATAAAGATAAAAAACAAGTAACTGCTCCAGGTGTAGCAAAAACGCCAACACAGGAACTTGACGATATGCTTACACAAGCCAAGATAGGACCGGAACTTATCGAAAGTTTAGGAGAAGGCATGAGAAGAATGAGCGAAAATGTTAGCAAAATGTCAAATGTTACCGATTCGGCAATTACATCCGACACCTTTGTCAGAAATGTAACCGAAGCAAGTAAATCGGCTAGCGAGCTTTCAAAATCGTACCAAAATATGGGTAGAGTGTTAGATGAAGATGCAAAAGTTACAGGAGAATTTTCTAATAGCATTAAATCGGCTGCAAGTACTGCAAGCAACTTAGCTCAAACATACGAAGAAGTTTCGGGTGCTATTAAAAAGGAAATTAATGTAGCACAAACATTTTCAAACACAATGTCGGAAGCAGCAAATTCGGCAAATAATTTAGTACAAAAATATAATGAGTCCGCTGAATTGTTATCGAAATCAGCTGATATACTTAATTTTAGTGCTTCCGATAGTAAAAACTACAACGAACAGCTACAAAAAATTTCAAACAACCTTGCAACGTTGAACAATATATATGAAATGCAAGTTAAGTCTGTTACATCTCAAGTTGATTCCAGCAAAGAACTTACTAACTCAGTAAGTAACTTCCTTTCAACTCTTGAAACTTCAGCCAAAAACATGGATAACTATCAAAAAGAACTTAGTGCACTTACTCAAAGAGTTGCGGCTCTTAACCAAGTGTACGGTAATATGTTATCGGCAATGAACTTCAATCCAAAAAACTAACAACTAATACTTGAAAATTTAACAAATGGCTGCATATAAGGAAACACCCAGACAAAAGATGATAGCAATGTTGTATCTTATACTCACTGCTATGTTGGCTCTTAATGTCTCCGTTGAACTATTGAACGCGTTTTTGATTGTCAACGAAACTATTGCCAAAACAAATGAGACTTTCGATGCAAAAACGGGAGAACTTTATACAAGATTTGAAAAATATAACTCCGATAATCCTGAAAAAGTAACCCCTTTCTGGAATAAGGCTTTAGAAGCAAAAGCTTTATCCAAAGAACTTAAAGATTATGTTAATGAAACAAAATACGAACTTATCTCCATTGCTGAAGGAATTACAAAAGAAGAAGCTAAAACTATTGCTCTTCGCGATATTAAGAAGAAAGATAAGTACGACACACCTACCAGATTTTTTATTGGCAACTCTAATGACGGTTCTGCCGGTAAAGCCGGAGAAATGAGAAAGAAAATTGAAAAGTACAAAGAAGATATTATGAACTTGGTAGAGCCCGAAAAGAGAGGTATGATAAAAATTGGTTTGGATACAGAAGGTCCATTCTACGACGCAGGCAGAACACAACAAAATTGGGAAATGTATAATTTTTATCATACCATATTGGCTGCCGACGTTGCTATATTAAACAACATTGTAGGCGAAATTCAAAATATCGAATATGACGTTGTAAACCACCTTATGGCTGAAATTGGAGCATCGGACTTTAAAATTGACCAAATAGGTGCTACGGTTGTTCCTAAGAGTCAGTACGTTTTCCAAGGCGAAAACTACGAAGCTGAAGTGTTTGTTACCGCTATGGATACCAAACAAAGCTTTTCGGCTAACATAGGTGGTGTAAGTCGTTCGAGTGAAAATGGAGTTATTAAAATCTCCCTTCCTTCAACTTCGCCCGGACCTAAAAAAGTAACCGGAACCGTGTTTTTCAAAAAACCCGACGGAACCGACGTTACTGCTCCCGTTGAATTTGATTATATCGTCGCTCCTCCTTCATTAGCCGTTTCGGCAACCAAAATGAATGTATTTTACGTAGGTGTTGACAATCCTGTAACAATTTCGGCAGGCGGTGTTTCTCCCGATCAAATTACCGCTACTACTAACAACGGTCAGATTGTTAGAAGCGGAAGCGACTGGATAGTCAGACCAGCAACAGCAGGAGCTTCAAAAATAACTGTAAATGCCCAACTTGACGGTAGAGTGAAGAGTATGGGTAGCGTTGATTATAGGGTAAAATATGTGCCAAGTCCAACTGCAATGATAGCTAACATTAATGAAGGTGCTATAACTAAGGACAGACTTATTGCCGCACGAGCTATTATCCCTAAAATGCCCGACGATTTTGAATTCGATTTATATTTCGTTATTACTTCTTTCAATTTTTCAGGAAATAGAAGGGGAGACATTATTGACTTGCCAAGTAAAGGCAATACTCTAACTCCTGAGATGATTGACTTTATTAGAAATGCCAGAACTAGAGAACAAATTACGATCAACGATATTCAAGCCAAAGGTCCCGATGGCAGAACCAGAAGACTTACTCCAATTGTTCTAACTATACAATAAAATTAAAAAATAAAGATTTGTAATAATATTACTAATTTTAAAATTAATAATAAAACAACAAACAATGAAACAAATAATCATAATATTGGCAGCTGTACTATGCATAACTATAAGTAGTTATTCGCAGGCTATATTAAATACTCCTCCATTAGATGGAGTAATAGATAAAACGGAACGTTTCGAAAAAGAACCTGTGCCTTATGCTTATGTTCGCACATCTGACTATGTATGGGAACGCCGTATATGGAGAACCATTGACTTCAAAGAAAAAATGAATCAAGTAATGTACTATCCCGAAGTGCCACACAACAATTGGCGTAACTTTATAACCGTCATTATGGACGCTCTTCGTGAAGGAACACTTACCGCATACGATGCTACATCTGCAACAGACGAGTTTACAACTCCTTTAAGCTACAAAGAACTTATGGAGAGAACCGACCGTACGCAAACTGTACAGCTTCAAAGAAACTATCCTCCATACGACTACTACGATACGGTTTTGGTTGAAAAATTCAATCCTTCGCATGTTAAATCACTACGTATTAAAGAAGATTGGTATTTCGACAAACAACGTTCCATGCTTGAAGTCAGAATTATAGGTCTTTGTCCGGTAGTCGACCGCTTTAATGAAGACGGCTCATATAGAGGTCCTTCGCCAATGTTTTGGATAAACTTTGCCGAAGCCAGACCAGTTCTTGCCAAAGCCGAAGTGTTTAACAGATTTAACGGTGCCGCTCGTATGTCGTACGATGAGTTTTTCTGGAAAAGAATGTTTTCAAGCTACATTACTAAAGTTGATAACCAGTACGACAGAAGTATTGCCGAATACGCTACAGGTATGGATGCTGTGCTTGAATCGCAAAGAATTAAAGATGAATTGCTCAACTTTGAGCAAAACTTGTGGGAATACTAATCAATTTCCTGCAATCTAACTTAAAAAACCGTTTTTATAACGGTTTTTTTTATTCTAATTTTATAACTTTGCCATTAGTTTTAGATGTAAATAATAATGCAAGTAGATTTATTAGATACTCCTATTGAATACCTTAAAGGAATTGGTCCTAAAAGGGGTAAAATACTGAGAGATGAATTGAATATCAGTACATACTACGATTTGTTGCATTATTTTCCATTCAGGCATGTTGACAAAAGCAAATTTTATAAAATAAACGAAATCCAATCCGACAACGTTTATATTCAACTGAAAGCTAAGGTAATAAAAACTGAAACCATAGGTGTTGGCAGAAAAATGCGACTTGTAGTTACGGTTGAAGACGACACCGGAAGCATTGAACTGATTTGGTTTGCAGGTATAAGATGGGTTAAAGATAAGTTTAAAATAAACTCCGAATGGGTAATTTTTGGAAAACCCACTTATTTTAAAGGAGTGTACAACATCGCTCACCCCGAAATGGAACCTGTGAGTGAGTTCTCATTAATAAATATAGACCCTCTACAGCCAATATACTACACTTCCGAAAAAATGAAGCAACACGGCTTGGGTACAAAGCAACTAGCTAAACTAACTAAAACCCTAATCGACCAAGTTTATGCAGTAATAGGCGAAAATCTTAACAAAGACATAATAAATCGTTATAAATTTTTATCACGAAGAGATAGTCTGAAAGAAATTCACTATCCTAAAAACGAAAGAAATCTTGACAAAGCAAAAGAAAGTCTGATTTTTGAAGAACTTTTCTTTCTTCAACTCAATATCTTAAGCTACAAACATCAACGAAGCGTAAGCATAAAAGGCTTTACTTTTTCTGTTGTCGGCGATAATTTCAATTATTTTTACAGCAACCTCCTACCCTTTAAGCTAACTAATGCTCAAAAAAGAGTGATAAAAGAAATTAGAGCCGATATGCGCTCGGGTAAACAAATGAACCGACTTTTGCAAGGCGATGTCGGTAGCGGCAAAACCTTAGTCGCTCTTATGTGTATGCTTATAGCCGTCGATAATAACTTTCAGTCTTGCCTTATGGCTCCTACCGAAATTCTTGCAAACCAACACTACAACACTATCAGCAAAATGCTAGGCGATATGAATATAAATGTTGGATTACTAACGGGAAGTAGTACGGCTTCGGAAAGAAAGAAACTACATGAAGAGTTGCAAGACGGTAGCCTACATATTATTATAGGAACACACGCACTTATTGAAGATATTGTTCAATTCAAAAACTTGGGATTTGTGGTAATAGACGAACAGCACAGGTTTGGCGTAGAACAAAGGGCAAAACTATGGAAAAAGTCGATTACTCCGCCTCACGTGCTTGTTATGACTGCCACTCCTATTCCACGTACTTTGGCAATGACACTTTACGGCGATTTAGATGTTTCGGTTATTGACGAATTGCCACCTGGCAGATTGCCAATAAAAACAATTGCAGCTTTTGAAAAAGACAGACAAAAGGTTTTCAGGTTTGTGAAAAAGAATATTGACGAAAAAAGGCAAGCATATATTGTTTATCCTATAATTGAAGAATCTGAAACCCTCGATTTGCGCAGTTTGTACGAAGAATTTGAAAACATAAAACAAATTTTTCCTTCGCCTAAATATTCAATAGATATGCTTCACGGCAAAATGAAACCAGCCGAAAAAGATGAAGCAATGCTAAAGTTTAAAAATGGCGAAACCGATATCATGGTCGCTACTACTGTTGTTGAAGTTGGAGTTGACGTACCTAATGCAAACATAATGGTAATTGAAAATGCCGAGCGTTTCGGACTTTCGCAATTGCATCAGCTCAGAGGCAGAGTTGGAAGAGGCAAGTACCAATCGTATTGTATACTGATATCCGATTATAGTAAACTTAGTAGCGAAGGACGCACTCGTATTCAAACCATGGTCAACTCAAACGACGGCTTTGAAATAGCAGATGTGGACTTACGTTTGAGAGGTCCGGGCGACCTTGAAGGAACAGCTCAGAGTGGAATTTTGGAACTGAAAATCGCTAATTTAGTTAGAGATGAAAGAATGTTAGTTGTTGCTAAAAATGAAGCCGACAGAGTTCTGCTATACGAAAACGGACTCAATAATCCCGAAAATATCAATATTTTAAAGCATTTTCTACTTCTAAAGAAAAAACAAAAATCTTTCTCGCAAATCAGTTAAAACAAATAAAACAATAATTTATGAAACCACTTAAAACCATTTCAGGACACATAGTCGATATTGAAAACCGTAATATTTACGATGGTATTCTTCATATTTCCGGCGATAGAATAGAAAAAATCACCAAATCCGATGACGTAAGCGATCAATATATTTTGCCCGGCTTCATCGATTCGCACATACATATTGAAAGCTCAATGCTTGTCCCTTCCGAATTTGCTAAAATTGCAGTTACTCATGGTACAATCGGAGCCGTCTGCGACCCACACGAAATTGCAAATGTTAACGGCGTAAAAGGAGTTGAATTTATGATTGAAAACGGAAAAACCGTACCGTTTCATTTTTTCAACGGTGCTCCATCTTCCGTTCCTACCACAAGTTTTGAAACAAACGGAGCTAAATTAGGTGTTGCCGAAATAGACGAACTTTTAAGCAATAAGGACATCTACCATTTGTCGGAAATGATGAACGTGCCAGGCGTTGTTTTCAACGACGAAACCGTATCGGCAATAATCGACTTAGCAAAAAAATACAATAAACCTATTGATGGTCATGCTCCGGGCATATCTTCCGAAAACTTAAAATTGTACGCCAAAGCAGGTATTAGCACCGACCACGAGTGCTCAACAATAGATGAAGCTATAGAAAAAATTAATAGTGGCATGAACATTTTAATTCGTGAAGGTAGCGCTGCCAGAAATTTTGATGCTCTTGTTCCCTTATTTGATAAATATCCCGAAAAATTAATGTTTTGTAGCGACGATAAGCACCCCGACGACCTTGTGAAAGGACACATAAATTTATTGGTTAAAAGGGCTGTAAAATTGAATTACAACCTATTTGATGTGCTCGCAGCCGCCTGTATTAACCCCGTAAAACATTATAACCTTAATACCGGATTTGTAAAAACTAATGATAAGGCTAACTTCATTGTAGTTAACAATTTGTCCGATTTTGATATTATAAAAACTGTCATAAATGGAAATATCGTTGCCGAAAGCAATGTTTCTTTAATTGAAACAAAACCGCCTACAATTATTAATAAATTCAACATATCTGAGATTACAGTTGATGAAATTGCTGTAGAATATTCGGGTAACGAAAGCATAAATGTAATTGAAGCCATTGATGGTGAGTTATTTACAAACAAAATACTTGTAAAACCAACTGTTAAGGACAATAAAATCGTTCAAAATATTGATGACGACATACTAAAACTTGTTGTTGTCAATAGATACAACAAAGCCAAGCCTGCCGTAGCCTTTATCAAAGGTTTTAACTTGCAATCGGGAGCTATTGCATCTACGGTTGCTCACGACAGCCATAATATTATTGCTGTTGGCACAAACGACAATGACATTACGACAGCAATAAACGCAATAATAGAAACCAAAGGCGGAATTTGTTGCAGCAAAGACGGAAAAACCGATATACTAAAACTACCCATAGCCGGACTAATGTCAGACCTTGAAGCATCGGAAGTAGCTACTCAATATCAAAACATTGATGCTAAAGCAAAACAATTGGGTAGCACGCTAAAAGCGCCGTTTATGACGCTTTCATTTATGGCGTTGTTGGTTATACCCGAAATCAAACTAAGCGATAAGGGTTTATTCGACGGTTGCAAGTTTGAGTTTATAAGCCTATAATTCTGTTGCCAATCTATACTTTTCAGCAATAGACTCAGCGGTTTTTCTCATCTCTTCATCCGTTAATTTTACTTTTTCTTTACTAAAGTTCATATCTTCAACCTTAGAAATAGGGATAAGATGTATATGAGAATGGGGAACGTCTAGACCAACAACAGCCACGCCTACTCTTTCGCATGGTATTGTTAATTTAATTGCTTTTGCAACTTTTTTAGCAAAATCCCAATAAGCGCGATAAAGATCTTCGGGTAAATCGAATATATAATCGACTTCTAGTTTGGGTACCACTAAAACATGACCTCTTGCTTGCGGATTTATATCCAAAAAAGCATAAAAGTCGTCGTTTTCAGCCACCTTATACGATGGAATTTCGCCTTTTATTATTCTGGAAAATATACTAGCCATTTTATTAATGATTATATTTTATTTCAAGTACTTCTAATTTCAGTATTCCGGCAGGAACGGTAGCTTCAACCTTATCGCCAACGCTTTTGCCTAACAAACTTTTAGCTATGGGCGAGTTTACCGATATTTTTTTCTCCCTAATATTAGCTTCACTCTCCGGAACAATAGTATAAGTTACCTTACTCTTACTTGTAAGATTGTTTATTGTAACAGTTGCGAGAAGTTGCACTTTATTTGGGTCGAGCCTCGACTTATCAATTAAGCGAGCATTGCTAATTAAATCTTGCAACTGAGATATTTTATTTTCCAACATAGCCTGAGCATCCTTAGCAGCATCATATTCGGCATTTTCCGATAAATCGCCTTTATCTCTAGCCTCAGCTATCAGCTCCGAAATTGCAGGACGCTCAACAGTTATTAGGTGCTTTAATTCAGCACGCAACTTTTCTAAACCTTCTTCAGTATAAAATACTACTTTTGACATAATAAATGTAGATTAAAAAAACATAAAGACCCTGAACTAACAGGGTCTTTATATTTGGTGAACAAAAAGAGTACCAAAATGTATTTCTTCTATATTAGAAATTTAGTCTGGCAGCAATATTGTGAACTCCACCAAATGGATTAGTTGCTCTATACGAATAATCTACCGCAAATACGGAAGATTTGTCAGAATTTAAAGGAGCTTGAACAGTAATACCTGCACTAGGTCCTGTAAATACTGTCGTTCTTTTTGCATTATCTAAAATGCCATCTTCGTAGGTATATGCTCCACGTACTTGCAAGTAGTCGCTTAAGCTATACTCTAGACCTAAAACAAATTGGTCTTTACCGAAGGCATTTGAAACAAATGCTCCTGCAAATGTAATTTGGTGAATTTCAGCAAAGTCCAAAGCATAAGAACCTCCAATAAATAGCTGTGTTGGCAATTCAAACGCCGATGAACGTATGTCCATGGTAAATTGGTTAGAGTTGCCCGGTAAGAATGTTTGAATTGACAAACCGTCTCCCGTATATCTCATGGTAGGTCCAATGTTTTTAAGAGCAATACCGAACTTGATGTTTTCTTTAATACCGGTTACGTACTGAATACCGGCATCAATAGCTACACCGCTTGCGCTAAGGTTACTCATTGACTCGTTAATAATTTTAAAGTTGAAACCTCCGTATATTGAGTTAGAGAACGCTTTTGCATATGCAAGGTTAATAACCAAATATCTGGGCGAAAAGTTTCCAACTCCTCCTTCGGGAAGGTCAACTCTAGTAATAGGTATATCTCCAAAATTCATTGTCATAATAGAGGCACCCAAAACGCTTCCAGGTCCAACGCGTTGTGCTATACCAATATTATATATACCTATTTCAGCTCCTTTCAACCATTGTGTATGGTTGAAAGAAACTTCAGTACCCGGAGTAAAAGCCAAACCTGCAACGTTTGAAAACAAACTTTCCAAACCAAAGGCACAAGCCACGTTGGCTCCATTCCAGCCCGAACTTTTTGCCCACGGGTTTATCAATAACTGGGAAGCTCCAGCTTCTCCAGACCTGTCTTTATTTCCAGCCTGCATATAACCCGGTAACAACAAGGCTGCAACGACTGTAATTATAACTATTTTATTTAAAATCTTTTTCATCTGTCTTTAATTTTGTTTGTTACGAATTAAAATGCATTTAAGTCAATTTGACGTGGCGAACCGAAGAATTTAACAACTTTTTCGCCTTGTGGTGATTTAACATATATAATGTAAATACCTCCTGCAACAGGAATACCGGCATAGTTTGTCAAATCCCAATCGACTGAACTGATAGTTGGGTCGTCTTTAGAAAACTTACGTATTAAGTTACCACCTGTATTGTATATCGAAATATCGCAAGTTGGAGGTAGGTTAACAATTTTTACGCGTTTATCTAATTGGTCGGTTTCGTATTGGTTATAACCGTAATACGGATTAGGTACAACTGCTATTTTATCCAAGTCATTTTCGGCTTTTGCTACATCGTTATATTCTGTTGCAACATTCTCGGTTGTAAACTTATACATGGGCCAATAATCGTTATCAGCATGCGCTCCAGCCATTGGAACTGAGAAGTAGCGTTCGTACGGTTTTTGTACTCTTATCTGGATTTTTAAGTCGCAGTTTAGCCACTCTCCGGTTTGAGGAGTACTGTAAGGTACAGCTACCCACATAGCATTTGAAAGCTGTTGTGCTCTGAATTGACGAGCAAGTACAGGTATAGCAGGTCTTGTAATTTGTTTAACAAAGTGTGCACAACCATCATAAGCCGGATGGTCGAATACACTTGCAGGATGTATTGGAGATGTTATACCTAATTTTGCTTTTTTGCCTGTATATGTGGACATGACGTAAATATAGTGTCTTCCACCTATTGGGAAATCAACCGGAGCATATTCGTAGTCTAATCTCAACGGAGCCGGATTAAAGAGCAAGTCAGCTCCATTTTCTTCCGGATAACGAGAGTCTTCTCCGAAAACAATGTTCAAACGTTCACCTGTTTCAACATTGATAGCGTATCCCGGGAACCAGCTCATACCATATGGGTGGATAAAGTCGGAGTTAAGTGCTGGATCAGAACTTACAACAGCTGTATCACCATTTTGATTTAATGAGCGATGTGCACGAAGTTCAAATTGCTCAACTTTTCCTTGCGATTGATTTTTGGCTCTCGACAACTCAACAACGGCACAACGTGTCCATTTTGATTTATCAGGAGTAAATACTATATCAACACTTGACAACTGAGTATTTATGAATTGATTACGCATTGCATCACTTTGAACACTGTATGAAGGAGCTATATATCCATCACTTTGTGCAAAAATCATAGGTGACCACCTGCCTTCCAAAACTTGCTCGTAAATTCCTTGAGGATCGAAAAAGTTGCCTATAGCTTTCCAGTCCCAATTCTTAATCATACCTGCTCTAATCCAGTCGAAAAGCTCATGACCGTCAATATCCGGAACAAAATCAATATATGGTTTTGTCGGGTCTTCAAATTCCATAGTTGCACCAAGGAATCCGTTGTTTTCCAATTGAGGTTCTCTGGTATAAACATAATCATAACCTGTTAAGTTACCTGCGGTATCATAGTCCGGTCTTATCTCAACATTTGTAACGTACAAGCCAAAGTATAGACTTTGTTGAATGTTGATAGAAAGACCTAAGTCTAAGAATAATTGTTCGTTTTTAACAACTGTACTTGTATCCGAATGGTACACTTTTCCAGTTGATAAGTCGGTCAATGTCCATGTGCCAACAGGCATTAACGTATCTTTATTTTGGAATTTATATACAACGTCATGCATAGGATCGAACTTAACAACATATTCAGCATTTTTAACATTAAGCGGGTCGATAACTTTAACATCTATAGGTCCTCTACCTTCTTTATACTTTAAATTGTAAGCAATTGGATATGTGTCCATACCTAAGGTGTTATTGGTTGAATCCATCATTGGTTTCGACAAAATTTCTTCAATCGAAGATTCGTCTAATTCAAGATAATTTCCACCATTTCCTTGACCTGCAATACGAGTAATAACTACACCATCACCATATTCTGCTTTAGGCGAAAGCAATCCCACAGTTTGATGAGGAATACCTGTATAAACTCTGATGTTTTTTCTACCAGCCAAATAAGGTAGCATCTGACCATCCAACATGTCAGGATCTAGTGGATTATAGGGTTTGTAGTTATTATATGCATAAGCTAATGCCAAATAGTAGTATTGTTTGTGATTAACAAGAGCTTCGTTAGTAAACGCGTCTTTTGTAATCTTAACTGAGTGAACAATACCTTTATTTTCGCCTCTAACTTCTTGGTAAGCTTCATTACTGTTAAGGTCGGCATTGTAATAATAGTTTATGATAGAAGAAACGTCGTTTTTAAGGTCGCATTGGAATACCGGACGAGCTTTATCAACGTCTTTAATATCGGCAACTGTAACAGTAGCATCTCTAAGTTGGAAAATTTGATAACCTTCGAAACGATATAGCGAGTCCCAAGAAACTGATGGGTCAGGTGCCTGGATACGAGGATCGTATTCTACGTATTTTTCATTAAAGTTATTTCCATCGTCAGGAGTTCTGCGGTTAGAAATGTAAATAATGATAGCTTTGTCTAATTCTCTTAAAGTTAAGTCGGGAGCATTTGGTCCGGTGATAACTTTAAAACAGTTGTCGAACAATTGCTGACATTTATCGTCAACAACTTGCAGTTTTCTTACCGAAGCCATTGGTCCTCCACTTGTTGCTCTTGCCCAAGGAATACCAACGGTAATGTAGTTAACTGCACCTGGTCTTAGAGTAAATGGTCCTGCCGACTGCATGAAACGACGGTCGCCTGGAGGGTTACCGCTACTTTCTTCAGTCCAATCTTTAGGTCCGTTGGGTTGCAAACCACCTGTTCCCCAGTCGCAAATATCGGTATTTCCAGGGAACATAAAGTCGCAAACAGGTCCGTATGTACCACCCTGACCCGGATAAGCTGTTCCACCATACTCCATTCTTTTACCATCTTTCCAGCGTCCTGTCAAGTAGTTATAGTAGTCTTTTGCATAATGAGGGTCACCTTGGTTTCCTGACTCGTTGTTGTGATAAACAAATCTTCTCATACCAAAACGTTCGTCATCAATAATTCCGTTTCCAAAGTTAACACCGTTAATTGCACATGCATTAACTAAGGTTAAAACAGAGTCGCCGGGCGACTGGTTAAGAGCAACCATTTGGAGTGTAGAGTCGTACTCAACTATAGCACAACTTCCAAAAAAGGTTGGACCTTCGTCGTAGCTGTACGGATTGAATGAAGGGTTGTCGTAACCGTCGGGGTCAAGATAAGGACCTTGGAAGAAGTCAACACCGACTGCCGGTGGATTTTCTCCGTATGTCCATACTTGATTATTACCGTCAACAGGACGACCGTTGTAGCAATATCCCAAACCTCTGATAACATCGCAACCAACATAGTCGTCGTAAGCGAAACCTAACTCAGAGTCAACCCATTGCGAGAAGTAGGTATTATTTAAGGTATATGTAGAACGGTTAATAATTTCGTATGAGTAGAAAGTCATATCGTTAATTTCGTCGTTGGTGCTGAAAGCAAAAGCCTGAGCTCTGATTTCCAAGCCTATAGGCTGTCCACCGGTTTCTGAGTGAACGTCGCCTTTATCATTGAACACCCACCACAAAGTTCCGTCACCTTTCAACACTTGGTCAACCAAAATACCATTACCCTCCATTGTAGGAATATTGGTGTGGCACAACTCGTTTGTCAAGTCGTAGTACGGATAATCTCCATCTTCCCATTTGTATTCTCCGTCTCCGTTTACGTCTTTAAAAGGAGCTAAATATCTGGGTTGGTGTAGATTTTCTTTTCCGTGTGCCGGATAGTCTCTAATTGATTCAGGCACTTGATAAGTTGGGTATGCTGACGGATTTTGGTTATAAGCCAAAAATTCATCTACTTCAGCACGAGATATCGAGAATATTTTATCGTACTCTTCGCAAACTTCTCTGGTAATAGAAGCAGGGTTATCGCCACTAACCGTGAGCGGTCCGGGGAAGTAGTCGATACCAACTTGGCGGAAACGTTGTGCAGCAAGTTTTAGCTGTCCTTGGTTGTCAAGACCTCCAATCCACAATGCTGCAGCAAACATACTGGTTTTTTTCGAACCCTTTGGAATTTCGTATTGTCCAATTTCGAAGTCCCACCACATGTCGCCGCTGGTGTTGATACGTGTTCTTACGTTGTTAATTTCGAGCCACTTAAAGTTAGCACCCGCCTTACATCCTGCGGCTGTGGCTTTTATTTGAGCAGGCGAACTTTTTTCGTATCTGTATCTTTCGGCTTGTACTTCAGACGAAAACAAGAATAAAAACCCGACTGCTAATAAGCTTAAAAGTATTTTTTTCATTTGTATCATATTTTTTTCAGTTATACTCTTTTTAAGAGATTATTTTTTAATTATCTATAGTTTGAATTAAAAGTTTAAACCTATACCCAAGCGAATCATTCTTGGTGAGCTGTAGTGATAAGGATTATTAACTCTTATTGAATACAAGTCGATAAATGTTTGAGTACTTATTTGGTTGTTTATCTCTGTTTGATACTCAGCTGCACTCAAGAATCCGTCATCATCGGGGTTACCTGTTGCAGAATAAACACCCATTATGTTTTTAGAGTTAAGAATATTTAGCACCTGTAGATAAACGTTTAGGTAATAATTCTTTTTATTTCCGTTTTTATCTTTTTGCGTAGCAAAAGTAAAGTCTTTGTCTAAACGTCCGTCGAAACGGAAAGACCATGGCATACGAGAACCGTTATACGAACCTTCGATAATTTTTTGGACACGGTATACCGGATATATTTTGCTTGAACGTGTATAAGGAGTACCCGAACCACCGTTCATAGAAATATTTATACCTGTATTAGCCAATATATCTTTTCCTCCAACCTTTGGACCGTTGTAGTCTTGTCCTTCGCCATAGCGGAAGTCAAAGTTAAGAACTAAAGCGTGACGTCTGTCGTGTGTTAGTGGGAATAAGTTACGCAAGTTAGGTTGTCCCGAGCTGATAAGAGCTTTTGAAGTTTCAGGATCGGAACCTGTACCGTTAGCAAACTGTAATGTGTAGCTTGCTCTTAAACGAACATTACCTGTACGGCGTAAATCGTATGTTAAAGTAAGACCTTTAACTGTACCAAAGTCTATATTATGGTATGAATAATATGTTTTAGGATATGCTCCTGTATAACGGAACGACTGGATTTGGTCTCTTGATTCGATATAGAACGCCGAAATATTAATTGACGATGTATTGGTTAGTTTTTGTTTATAACCTAACTCGTAGTTAACGTTTTGTTCGGGTTTCAAATCAGGGTTAGAGAAAGTAGGATTGCTTTCATTAGCCCAGTATAAATAGTTAACAGGGTCGAAAGTGTTAGCAGATTTAGGACGTTGTGTAATAACGTCGTAGTGAGCATAGAATAAAGCCTCATCGGTAACCGGGAATGAGAATGATATACGAGGCATTACAGACCATTGCGGTTTGTAATCGGAGAACGAGCTATTAAAGTTTTCGCGTTCTACCTTATCTAATGTTTTAAAGTAAGGTATAAGACCTATATCTGTTTTAATAGAACTCTTTTCAGGGTCAACAACTTCGTTTCCACCTGCGTCGTACCAAACATTTTCATGTCTGTAACCTTTAACAGTAGTAGGATTTTCCATATTATCGACGTAAATTTTATAATCATCGCCCATGCTTGCAGGGTGAGTAAAATTATTGTCTTCTCCAACTGTTCTGATAGGATATAGAGAATATGGGTCGGCAAGTACCGGCTGGTTAGCATCGAAACGGTCGACTCTAACACCTACGTTAAATACCAAATCTTCGAAAGCAAATTTATCTTGTAGATAAAATGCCATGTAAATTGGTTCTTCGGCTGCAATCGGGCGTGTATAAACTCCGTTTTCATCTCTCTTGGTAAAGAAGTCCATATGACTTGGTTTATTAGCTCCGGTAAACTTGTTGCCGTGGAAATCGTAGCCTCTGGCGTAAGCAAACTGTCTGGAACTGTTAGGACCTAACAACTCATCAGCACTAAAGAAAGTAATATCTATAGGCTTCGACAAGGTAACGGTTCTTCTAACCATATCGTTATCGTAGTACGAAATTGTGTACGTTTCGGGATTGTACGAATCTATATCTATGTATTCGCTACCATTTGTTGGTAAGCCCATTGCTTCTCTTAATCTTCTGTCAAATACGTATTGTGTTTCGGTACCAACTAAGAATTTATAATCACGTTGGTACACATCGCACACTACTCCGTCTATTTCAATTTGTCTTTGAAGATCAGTGTCTATTGGGTTTTCTAAGTCTAACTGTTTAATATGCGAGTTTGTACTCAAATACATATGACTCCAAAAAGCTGTAGGTGCATATCCTACATAAGAATATGTTCCACGTTCGAAAGTCATACCGAATTTAACTTCGTGATTTTTAATATCGCCCGATATATTGAAGTTAGCTGTAAACTGAGTTGACGAACTCATTGAATAACCTGATTGACGTGCACCTGGCATACCAAACAAACTGTAAATTCCGCCAAAACGAGTGTTAGGGGTTTGTCCGTTTAGCAAACCACCATATCCATATAGTTCCTCTCTGTATTTAAAGCTACCAAATTGTTCGTAAACGTCTGTGGTATGGTTGGCAATAAGCGGGTTATAAGTTGAAGGTGTGAAAATGATTGCAGTATCTGCATATCCGTCAAATTCATAATAAAATCTTCTATTGGCTGTATCTGCCACCTCATTGTACGCCCTCTTCTTATGTGTATCAAACTGTCCAACATGTCCGTAAGCCATTAAGTTATCTTTTAGCTCAGCATCTTCTCTTTTGCCAAACGACTGCGAGTAGTCTGCCTGAAGCTCAAGATATACGTTCTTAAATACCGAATTGCTTTCCGGATTGTTAGGGAAGCGATGAGTATATCTACCGTAAACTCTCCAGGTATTACCACTTACCATGCTATTGTTGTCGTAGTTGAACATTGAGTTATAATAACTGAAATCTCTTCTGGAGAATAGATTATACGAACCTCCGAAGGTAAGGTTGGCATTTTGCGAAAGAGTAACGTCGAACTTACCTGTTGCATTTATACTAAAGTTATTGCTATTACGGGTTGATTTTGAAAATTCAAGATCGTCCTTAGTAATAAATAAGGCTTTGTAATGGTTTGGGGTATTTGGTTGGAATGGATGCTCTAACATGTCTTCCAAAACATCATCTTTAATATAGTAAGATCCAATTGCAAGAGGACTTCCGTCTTTTCTATAGGTAGCATCGGCTGCTATAAAGTATCCAACAAGTGCTCTATTTGTTGTTTTGTTAACAAAAATAGGTCCTGTGATGTTAAGCCCTGCTCTATTATATCCGTACGGGTCTAGCAATTCTGAGGTTTGAAGTTCAAGACCTCCTCCAAACATTCTTGAAGGTCCTCTTGTTGTAACGTTGGTAATACCACCGATAGCATCACCGTATTGTGCCGGCAAACCACCCAACATAACCGATACCTGCTCAATAGCAGATTCGGGGAGGCTGCTCGAACCTATAACTTTAATACCGTCGATGTACATAACGTTACCTTCAGTTCTTTGTCCTCTCACACTACCAACTTCACCGTCGCGTGAAAAAACTCCACCAACGCTGGTAGCAACGGATGCAGCACTTCTGATAGGCATCTTTGCGATTTCCTCAGATGTAACTGTACCGCCTTGTACTGTGTTGTCTTTACTAATAAGAGGTACTTTGTAGTCAACCACGACGACTTCTTCCAACTGAGTAGATGTTGACTCTAACTCAATGTCTAAGAATTCGGTTTTGTTGGCTGCAATAACAAATCCTCTGATAAGCACGGGTGAATATCCAACGTAAGAAACTCTTACATCGTATGTTCCCGGCTGTACCGGTTTAATTGTGTAATTTCCATCAAAATCGGTTGTACCACCGCCTGCTTGTGTGCCACCGTGCTCAACAACAATATTTGCAAATGGAATCGGTTCTTTGGTTTTTTTATCGTAAATCTTTCCCCTCAACGCACCCGATTGAGCGTATCCAAAGGTACTTGCGACTAAAAACCAAACGAAGAATAGGAGTATTTTTCTTTTCATACTGAATTGGTTTATTTGTAAATAATAGTTTAATTTTATTTATTTTAATTTAATTCTTATTTATTCAATACTTATCAAAATAAGGTGTCAAAGATAATATATTTTTAACCAAATTTAACAAGAACAAGAAATTTGATGAAAAATTTTTTGTTAAAAATATTTTTTATTTAGCAACTCGCTGTATATCACAGCCTTTTGCAAATCAAAATTTATTGCTAATTTTTCGTCTTTTATATCTTCTACCTGTATTTTGTCGATATTTTCTAGTTTATTAGAATAATCGTATTCAATTTCATCAATTATTGTTTCGAGAGAGTCTTCCGAAAGAGGCTTATACCTAGTGCCCGAACTTCTCGTATTTTCTTCGTAATCGGAAAGAGTATCTGCTTTACTATCAACAATATCCCTCAAAGCGGATTGCTTGTTTAGCTTTTCCTGCTTCTTTTTTTTCGCTTCGTAAACCGAAAATATAACCCAAAAAGCAGTAAACAGAATGAATAATATCGTGTTCATAGTAAGGCTTAAAAAAATATTTTTCAAAGATAAAAGATTTTTAATATTTTAACCTGAAAATCGTATTTTTTTTGTTAAAACTGTAATATATTATAATAAGGTATAGCAATTATTTTTTTATCTGAGAAAAATAAATTTGTAAAAAGCTGATAGGGTTTAAATTACTTTCTGTTAAACCTTTTAGCTTTTTTACGTGTTCTTTTCATCATCTTTTGAGTTTCTTTGTCTTGTTTTTTGAAGTGAGCCTTTTTCAACTTTTTGTATTCTTTTTGCTGAGCTTTAACTATGGCTCTTTCTCTACGTTCTACTTTTTTTTGCTGGCTACGGCTAAAAATACCACACGATGAAGTTGTAACTATCAAGAATACTAAAAGCAGAATTTTAAAAAATTTGTTCATTTCAATAAAATAAAAAGTGTTTAATGTAAGTTGTCTAATTATAAAAAAACTTTATCTTTATAGTTCCTTTATATTGAAACGCAAAATTGTTATGAAACGTACATATAAAAATATTTTTTTTACTTTGTTATGCTCCTTTTTCATGTTTTTATCGTGTGGCGATAAAAACTATCCTGATATACCCTACGTTAATGTCGACAGGTACTTGTATATTAACTCAATGGATTATATTCCCGTAGGTGGATACAAGTACATAGACGATGGCTACAGAGGTTTGATTGTTTACAGAATTATGACCAACGAGTTTTCGGTATTTGAAAGGTGCTGCCCACACGATCCCGAAAAGATAACAGCAAAAGTATTTGTTGAAGAATCGGGCGTTATATGTATTGACACAACTTGTGGAAGTCGTTTTAATTTGGTTGACGGAGGCAAAATTGAAGGTCCATCGATTTACCCTTTAAAAATGTATCGCCATAGCTTTGATGGGGAGGTCTTACATATATATAATTAGTGGTACGGGTTACGGGTTGCGGGGTGCGGGGTGCGGGTTAGTCCCGAAGTTTCGGAAGAGTTACGAGTTATGAGTCGGGAGTTTTGAGTTAGGAGTTAGGAGTTACGAATATTTTTCCTGACTCAGAACTCAAAACTCAGAACTAATTCACTAACCACTCATCACCCATCACCCATCACCCATCACCAACCACCGACCACCACTTGCACATTTACACAAAAAAAGCTGCCTTTACAGACAGCTTTTTGTTTTATAAGAATATTTACTTATCTACTAGTACATTCCGCCCATTCCGCCCATACCTGCCGGCATAGCCGGTTCTTTGTCGTCTTTTATATCGGAGATGACAACTTCGGTAGTTAGGAACATTCCTGCGATAGATGCAGCATTTTCTAATGCAACGCGAGCTACTTTGGTTGGGTCGATAACGCCAGACTCGTAAAGGTTTTCGTAAACTTCTTTGCGAGCGTTAAAGCCGAAATCATCTTTACCGTCTTTAACTTTCTGTACTATTATTGATCCTTCGAGACCTGCGTTTGCAACAATTTGTCTGAGCGGTTCTTCAAGAGCACGACGGATAATCTTAACGCCTAAGTCTTGGTCTTCGTTTTCCAATTTTAATCCGTCCAATGCCGAAATTGCTCTAATGTAAGCAACGCCACCGCCGGGTATTGTACCTTCTTCAACAGCTGCTCTGGTTGCGTGAAGTGCATCGTCGTAGCGGTCTTTTTTCTCTTTCATTTCAACTTCGCTAGCTGCTCCAACGTAGATAACTGCAACGCCACCGCTTAGTTTAGCAAGACGTTCTTGTAGTTTTTCTCTGTCGTAGTCGGAAGTAGTATTTTCAATTTGAACCTTTATTTGGTTAACTCTGCCTTGAATAGCTTCTGAACTGCCTTTTCCGCTAACAATAGTTGTGTTATCTTTATCAATATTAACTTTTTCCGATTCGCCTAAGTAGCTTAGGTCAGCATCTTCCAAACGATAACCTTTTTCTTCGGAAATCACGGTTCCACCTGTAAGAATTGCAATATCTTCAAGCATTTCTTTTCTTCTGTCGCCAAATCCCGGAGCTTTAACAGCTGCAATTTTCAACGAACCTCTGATTTTATTTACCACTAGTGTTGCAAGAGCTTCTCCGTCAACATCTTCGGCAATAATTAATAGAGGACGACCGGTTTGAACAACTTTTTCGAGTATAGGTAAGAAATCCTTCATTGTACTGATTTTCTTGTCGTAAATCAAAATAAAAGGATTTTCGAATACTGTTTCCATTTTTTCGGTATCGGTAACAAAGTATGGAGAAATATATCCTCTATCGAATTGCATACCTTCAACAACTTTAATAGTTGTTTCAATACCTTTGGCTTCTTCAATGGTAATAACGCCTTCTTTAGAAACTTTTTCCATTGCTTCGGCGATAAGCTTACCGCTATCGGGGTCGTTATTAGCCGAAATGGTAGCAACTTGTTCTATTTTTGCGATATTGTCGCCAACTTCTTGCGACATACCTTTGATATGTTCTACCACAACTGCAACAGCCTTATCTATACCGCGTTTCAAATCCATAGGATTGGAACCTGCAGTTACATTTTTTAATCCGGTAGCAATAATCGACTGTGCCAAAACGGTAGCCGTAGTGGTTCCGTCGCCTGCTACATCAGCTGTCTTGGAAGCTACTTCCTTAACAAGCTGAGCTCCCATATTTTCAACTGAATTTTCTAATTCTATTTCTTTAGCAACGGTAACACCGTCTTTAGTAATTTGTGGTGCTCCGTACGATTTTTCTATAATTACATTACGTCCTTTTGGTCCGAGTGTTACTTTTACAGCATTAGCCAACATGTCAACACCCCTTTTCATTTGGTCGCGTGCTTCTAAATTGAATATTATTTCTTTTCCTTTCATCGTTGTAAATTTTAAATGTTGTTATTGTTTTCGGTTATTTAGATAATTGCTAAAATATCACTTTCTCTCATCATAAGATAATCTTCACCGTTATAATTCAATTCGGTTCCCGAATATTTTCCATACAATACGGTATCGCCTACCTTTACAGTAAGTGGTTCATCTTTTTTGCCGTTACCTACTGCGACAACTTCTCCTTTTTGTGGTTTTTCTTTAGCTGTGTCGGGAATAATAATACCGCCTGCTGTTTTTTGTTCTGCTTCTGCCGGTTTAACTAAAACACGGTCTGCTAATGGTTTAATGTTAATTTTAGACATATTATTAAATTTATTTTTAAGTTAATTTATTATTCAAATACGCCTTAGTATTTCATAATTTATGCCATTTTATTTTTTAAAGGCTTAAAAAATGGTAATTTAAGAAAGTAAAAGCTGATAATAATTTAAAATGCTGCAATAAAGACGCTGTGTGTCAGCATATTACGCTAAATAAAGGAATTGTTAATGTCCGTCTTAAAAATAAAAAAAGTGTCAGTTTTTAGACTGACACTTTGTCGGAATAATATCTTATCAATTTTATTCTTCTGTCGGAATTGGCTGATAATCTTGAATAGGCACTGCATTTTCGTCAATAACTTGTCTCAACTCTGTATCAGCTTCGATGTTGTGTCTTACACCACGTGGTATAGCTACAACAGAAATCAATGATAATGCCAAAATGACTATTGCAGTTCCCCAAGTAAATTTTTCTAAGAAGTCGGTGGTTTTTCTAACTCCCATGTACTGATTTGACGAAGAAAAATTAGAAGCCAAACCTCCACCTTTTGAGTTTTGCACCAACACTACCAATATAGTTAGCACTGCTGCTATAAGAATTAAAATTGCTATAAAAACGTATGCGTTCATGTTATAAAATTTTGACTTTTTTGTATTTCTTTAATTTGGTTTGCAAAGTAAACACTTTTTTCCGGATTAAGCAAAATTAATTTTTCGTAAATTTCAATTGCCTTATCAAAATGCCCTTGATTTTTATATATTTCAGCCAAAGCTTCCGACACCAAATCGTCGGGTTTAGTATCGCTTTGTTTGGCAACATTGTATGGTCTAAAGAAGTCCCCTTTTTTGGGTTTTATGCTGGGCTGATTGCTAATAAAGGCATCTATTAAGTCTTGCTGACTATATATTTCATCTTGCTCATCTTGAGTATCGGTGTATTGTTCATCTAGTTCAGTCGATGAATTTATATTTTCTGGTGAATTTTCCGACAGTTTTATTCTAATTCTATTTACTAGTTTATTTAACTGCTCATTGGTTGTTTCTTTTTGAGAAATTGTTTCGGGTTTCTCATCAATGACATCAATATCTGTTTGCTCGGTTTTGGTTACTTCAACATTTTGGGTATCTACTTCCTTATTATTATAGTAAGCATCTCGACTATGGCTCACACTTTGATTCACCAAAGGTTTTTCTTCTAAAAATTTTTTTAGCATCGCTCTATCCGAAGCATATGCCGAAGCTAATTTTAGCGAAAGCGGATAAGCCTTATGTTTGGTATTGAGCAGATTTTTTGCAAGTAAAACTCTAGCCAACTGAAACGACGGATATTTGCGAATAACCTTCCATAACTCATTAACAACCAACCTGTCCATGCTTTCGGGTTGCCGGATATACCTTGTTAAATGTGCTATTGTTATATTGTTTTCCATAGTTTTACCAATTTACTACGGCTCTGTTAAATATATCGTCGGTAAGTTCTTCATTAATAGTTTCAATCAATGCGTTTTCTACCTGCGATAGTTGTAATCTTGAATCGAAGTCTGCATAGCGGCTAAAAGATTGCTCAAAATTTTGTTTTTCGTCTTTTGTATTAACAAACCTGACTCTAACGTTTATTCTGAGTCTTTGCATAGAAGCTCTTTGATCGCTTGTAACAGCAACAGGTTCGAGGTTATAGTCGGTTATTTCGCCCTCGAGAGTAAGGTCGCCGTTGTTGTTTACCAAAGATAAAGTCGATTGATTTACAAATTTATCTCTAAGTGCTTCGGTAAATACCCTACTCAAGGTCGGATTTACCATTCGAGATTTATTTTGAAAATAATCTATACTTATAGTTTTAACATCAGGACTAATACTTGCTCCGGTAAATGAATATACACCACACGAGACGTACAAAAACGAAGTAATTACGGTTATCAATCCGAAACACGATATTTTGCAGTATTGTCTGAATGTACGACTCATTATTTTTACAAATTATATTCTTTAATTTTGCGATAAAGTGTTCGTTCCGAAATTCCTAATTCTTTAGCTGCTACTCTTCTTTTACCGTTATTTTTAGCCAAAGCTCTTTTTATCAGTTCTTTTTCGTTGTGTTGTAGCTGAAGACTTTCTTCCAAAACTTCGGTAGGTTGAAATTCTTCTACGTATTGATTGTCAACAGGAACAACTATATTTATATTATTGGTTTCGGGAATATTTTGCGTAAAATGGTCTTTAGTTACAAGGTCTGAAATTTCGTCAATACTTTTGGGATAATTATCTTGCGATAGATACGAAACTACTTTTTTCAGATCCGAAATATCTTTACGCATATCGAAAAGTATTTTGTACAAAATTTCTCTTTCTCCCAACTCTGATGCGCTTTTTTTATCGACTAAAGTAGGCAGAAACTGATTATCCTGAGGTAAGTATTTTTGAAGTGTTTCGGCGTTAATATTTCTGTTTTTCTCTATAATTGAAATTTGTTCCGTAATATTTTTCAACTGTCTGACATTGCCGGGCCATCTGTAATTGGTAAGCATTTCAACAGCTTGCTCATCGAGCTCAATAGTTGGCATACGGTATTTTTCGGCAAAATCGGAAGCAAATTTCCTAAATATCAGATGAATATCTTCCTTTCTTTTTCTGAGTGGAGGAATATGAATAGGCACAGAACTCAAACGGTAGTACAAATCTTGTCTGAATTTCCCGGTTTCTACTGCTTCGTTAACGTTAATATTTGTAGCTGCAACAACTCTAACATCGGTTTTTTGCGGTTTTGAAGAACCAACTCTTAAAAACTCACCCGATTCTAACACACGTAACAAACGAACTTGCGTTGACAATGGCAGCTCGGCGACTTCATCTAAAAAAATAGTACCGCCATCAGCAACTTCAAAATAACCTTTTCTAGCATCGGTAGCACCTGTAAACGATCCTTTTTCGTGTCCGAAAAGCTCCGAATCTATTGTACCTTCAGGAATTGCTCCACAGTTGACAGCAATGTATCTGCCATGCTTACGGGTACTTAGGTGATGTATTATTTGAGGAAACACTTCTTTACCCACACCGCTTTCGCCTGTTACCAAAACGCTTAAATCGGTTGCAGCTACTTGCGCAGCTACATCTATAGCATTGTTTAACAGAGGCGAGTTGCCTATTATCCCAAACCTTAATTTAATAGCTTGTACGTCCATTCTTTTATATTTTCGGCAAAATTAAACATTTCTGTCGTTTAAATAACAAATTTAACGACATTTTGTCATATAACAACCTTTGTTTGCAAATTTTTATTTTCGGATAACGGCTCCGTACTGCTTCTGATACATATTCATTAGCGAATCCATGTATCCGTCAATTTCCGAATCGGTAAAGGTTTTCTCTTCGTTAATAAATTGAAACCTAAGCGCATACGATTTTTTATCGTCAGCTATTTGTTTACCTTCGTATACGTCAAACAAAATCACCTTTAACAAAGGTTTTTTAATGAGTTTAAACGCCGCATTCTCCAAATCGGAATATTTAATATTCTTATCGATAATAAATGCTAAGTCTCTTTCAACTATAGGATATTTAGATAAGGTAATTTTAGATTGCTTGGCGTATATAGCTTTGCTTAATACCATTTGCCAATTTATTTCGGCATAAAACACTTTTTGCTTAATTCCGAAGTTTTTCAAAACCTTTTCGTCTAATTCTCCGTAGTGTGCCAGAAAATCATTTCTTTGCGACAAAGTTTGTCCGTAGGCAAATATACCACTTTCTGTGTCGGTTTGTGTTAAACTTTCTAAAGGTATGCCCGATTTTTTTATTATAGCTTCTACAAATGATTTTAAGTGATAAAAATCTGCCTGCTTGTGAGGATTATTCCAAATGGTTGGAAGCACGTTGCCTGTAGTTAAGACCGCAAGATTTGAGTTTTGCCAATATTTTTTTTCAACATCTTGTTCGCTCTCATCGGCATTAAATCTATAGACGTTTCCAAACTCGAAAAACATTAGGTCTGAATTTTGCCTATTTATATTGAAAGCAACATTTTCTAAAACCGAATAAAGCAATGTTTGACGCATTACGTTAAACTCTGAGCTTTGAGCATTTAAAACTTTTGCGCATTTGCTCAAAGGATAGCTGTCGTTATTTTCGTAATACTTTGAAGCTGTGAGAGAGTTGTTCAAAACTTCTACAAAACCATTGGCACTCAAATATTTCGATATATTGGTGCGTAATTTATCGCCATCGGGTTTTTTGCCATAAGATAAAGAGCTTGAAACTTTATCGTAGAACGGAACATTGTTGTAGCCGTATATTCGCAATATTTCTTCAACAACATCGGCAGGCTGTAAAACTTCGACCTTTGCAGTTGGTACTAAAACTTTCAGTTCATCTTGACCGAGAAGTTCCACTTCAAAATCCAAGGATTTCAAAATTGAAACAATATCATTCATATCTATTTCAACACCAATTAGATTGTCGATATACTGCTTTGTAACGGTTATAGAATGTTTTTGAACCGGATTTGGATAAACGTCAATTATTTCAGATGCAATATTTCCGCCTGCGACCTCTTTCATCATCATAGCCGCTTTTTTAAGAGCATAAATTGTGATGTTTGGGTCGGTTCCTCTTTCGTATCTGAAAGAGGCATCGGTTGACAAACCGTGATGTCTGGCTGTTTTTCTGATATGAACTGGATCGAAACATGCACTCTCGATAAATACCGTGGTTGTTTTATCAGTAATCGATGAATCTATCCCGCCGAACACTCCTGCAATACACATAGGTTCGCTACTGCTGCATATCATAAGGTCTTGCGAAGTTAGTTTGCGTTCAACTTCATCTAAGGTTACAAAAGGTGTATCATGTTCTAACTTTTTAACCACAACGGCGTTGCCGGAAATTTTGTCATAGTCGAATGCGTGCAAGGGTTGTCCCAAATCCATCAGAATGTAGTTGGTAATATCTACAATGTTGTTGTGTGGACGAATACCCACAGCCGAAAGGCAATCGCGAAGCCACTGCGGCGACTCTTCAACAGTAACATTATCGACTAAAATACCAGAATATCTGATGCAAGCTTCGGGGTTTTGTACCTCAACAGAAATTGGCTTTGACTTACTTTCGATAGCAAAGTTTTTGACTTCGGGAACCGAAAAAGTTATGTTTTCTTGACTTTTGTTTTGTTTAAGAACAGCGTACAAGTCGCGAGCAGTGCCAAGATGCGAAGTAGCGTCTCCCCTATTAGGCGTAATTGCTATGTCAAAAACAGTATCGGAAGTGATATTGTACAAGTCTGCTACCAAAGTGCCGACTTGAGTTTCAGCAGGCAAAACCATAATACCGTCGTGAGATGAACCTATTCCAACTTCATCTTCGGCACAAATCATTCCGTAACTTTCTTCACCCCTGATTTTACTTTTTTTAATTTCAAAGGGTTCACCATCGGTGGGATAAAGCTTTGTGCCTACAGTTGCTACAACAACTTTTTGTCCGTTAGCAACATTTGGAGCTCCACAAACTATATCTAAAACTTCGGTTCCTACGTTTACCTTACAACAGCTCAGCTTATCGGCGTTGGGATGTTTTTCTACCGACAACACCTCGCCAACTACTAAGCCTTTTAAACCGCCTTTTATGGTTTCGTAGCTTTCAACTTTTTCGACTTCCAAACCGCAATTGGTAAGAAATTCCGAAATATTTTCAGCACTTTTATCAATATTAATGTAATTTTTAAGCCAAGATAATGATACTTTCATTTTATTATTATTTATCGTTGAACAAAGATAAGGTAATTACAGCAATTGCACTATTTTATCGATTTATTTTCAATAAACTGCTTTAAATTGAGCAATATTTCTTTTAAAAAATTATCGAACATTGAAGAATAGGCAATCATCACAATTGGTGGTATGTCGGCTTTTGAAGCAATATTAACATCAACATTATCGCCGTTGTCGGTTATATTAAAAACGATGTCGGCATTTTTCACTATGTTGCTTGTCATTTTCCAAACCACTTGCTCGTAAGCTACAGCGTGTTCATTTGTGAAAGTAATATCAACAATATTGCGATACGAAAAAGAACAAGTGCCTTTTGTAGCTTGCCAATTATCGATGTATTGTGGAATAACTTCCGAAAAATTTGTAAAATCGTTCAGAATATCGAAGGTTCCTGATGCTGTACTCTTTATGTTAACAGGATCGGAAATATTTTCTTTTATCATTATTCAATTCCCCAAGTTGATGGATTGCTTCTCCATTGTATAAGCGACTGCATATCACTTTCTTTGATATAATCGTGTTGTAAGGCTGTTTTGATAAGGTCGTTATAATTTGTTAGCGAAAAAAGCTGACAATTTGCAGCTTTAAAATTTTCGATGGCTTCTTCCAATTGATACGAAAAAATCGACACCATACCTTTAACGTTGGCTTCAGCTTCGCGAAGTGCAGCAACAGCATTCAGACTACTTTTGCCTGTGCTTACAAGGTCTTCTATTACAACCACCGATTGTCCGCTTTCAACAACGCCTTCAATCTGGTTTTTCATTCCGTGATCTTTTTTCTCGCTTCTAACGTAAGCAAAAGGCACACCCAAATCTTGTGCAACCAATGCTCCTATAGCTATTCCGCCTGTAGCAACACCTGCAATTACAGCAACAGGTCCGAACTCAATATTTATTATTCTAGCCATTTCCTGACGAACATAAGTTCTTATTTTTGGAAAAGACAAAATCCTGCGATTGTCGCAGTATATAGGCGATTTTATGCCCGATGCCCATGTAAATGGAGTTGTATTATTTAATTTTATTGCTTTAATTTGCAAAAGAGATTCTGCTGTTACTGCCGAAATTTCATTTAAATATTCCTTCATAATGCAAAGATATACTGTTTATTTTCATCAACGTTGTATCAACTTTTACAGCAACAATAAAGCTTTACGCAAAAAAAACGTTGAAGACAATATTGTTTACTACAACGCCGAATCAAATTTATTTGATCATGTTTTAAATTTTTTATCTGACGACAAAGGTATAAATTTAACTATAATTGCAAAGAAAAGTGAAATAAAAAATGCTATAAAAAAGTTCAAATCTTTGTTTATCAAAATTGACGCAGCAGGAGGAATTGTAGTCAATAGCAAACAAGAAATACTGTGGATTTACCGACTTGGGAAATGGGATTTACCCAAGGGAAAAATAGAAGAGGGTGAAAGCCGAAAAAATGCCGCTTTAAGAGAGGTTGAAGAAGAAACAGGACTTAGCAACCTAACTATTTTAAGAAAATTGGGAGTTACAAGGCATATTTTTTCAAAAAAAGAAAAATACCATTTAAAACATACGCATTGGTTTTTGATGTATTGTGCAGATAATAGCGAGCCAATACCACAAACAGAAGAAGATATACAAATTGTAAAGTGGTTGGATAGGGATAAAAGTTTAGTATGTATAAACAACACATATGACTCTATTAAAGATTTGCTGTTGGAAATTGATATTGATAATTTGTTTTTATGATTAATTAGCTATTGGTGAATGGTGGTGGGTGAATGGTGGTGGGTGAATGGTGGTGAGTGATGGGTGGTGAGTGATGGGTGGTGAGTGATGGGTGGTGAGTGATGGGTGGTGAGTGATGGGTGGTGAGTGATGGGTGGTGAGTGGTGGCTTATATCAATTATCAATTATCAATTATCAATTATCAATTATCAATGAACAATGAACCCCGAAACTTCGGGACTAATTACTAATTGTTAATTGCTAATTAAAAATTACCACGTAACACGCAACACGTAACCCGCAACACGCAACACGCAACACGCAACCCGCAACCCGAACCCGCCAACAGCTAACAGCTAAAGGCTAAAAGCTGCTATCACGGTTAATTTCTGTTAAAAACAAATTTTATTTTAAATAATAAGTCATATTAATTACTTTTGCAGAGCATATATTTATATGATAAGAGATGAAACAAAACACAGGAGGACAAAAAATACGTTCATATTTAAAACAACGCCTAAAAGACAGGTTTCGTTTTATCATCTTAAATGAAGACACTTTACAACAAAAGCTATCGTTTAAGTTGTCGCGTTCAAATGTGTTTATTATAATAAGCATTTTATCGATATTGCTTGTATTGCTTACGGCGTACATTATAGCTTTTACTCCTTTAAAAATGTACATACCCGGATACACCAATCCTACACTTCAACATCGTGTTTATGAAGCCGAAATTAAAGCCGACTCTATTGAAAAGAAACTATACTCGTATGAGTTGTACTTACAAAACATAAAAAACGTTTTGAGCGACAATATTCCGGTAGAAGTTCCCGAACCTGCCACCGACAGCAGCGAAAATAAGGGTGTTACGGTGGTTGCCGACAATACTTCGGCAAAGGATTCATTGCTACGAAAAGAATACGAAGCCTACATCAACTTGAACTACTTTAGCTCGGAAGAGCAGAAAGAACAAAACCTTATTACGGAAGCAAAAATCTACAACTTTTATCCACCGATAAACGGTATAATTTCGTCGAAATTTAACCCCGCAATAGGTCATTACGGAATTGATTTGGTTGCCGAAACAGATGAAGCAGTGAGAAGCGTGCAAGACGGCACTGTCATGTTTTCCGATTGGACTATAGAAACAGGCTACGTTATAATAATTCAACATAGCGGAAGTATTACATCAGTATATAAACACAATTCCGTTTTGCTTAAAAAAACAGGTGAAAAGGTTATTGCCGGAGAAGCAATCGCCATTATTGGAAATAGCGGAGATTTTTCCAGCGGTCCGCATTTACATTTTGAATTGTGGATAGACAGAATTCCGGTAAATCCCCAAGATTATATTTTATTTTAATCAATACAAACAACGAAGTGGCAAAAAAACACATAGCAATTTTAGGGTCAACAGGTTCGATAGGCACACAAGCTCTTGAGGTTATTGAGTTTCACAAAGATTTATTTGAAGTTGAAGTGCTTACTGCCAATACCAATGCCGAATTGCTAATAAAACAAGCTATCAAATTCAAGCCCAATGTTGTTGTAATTGCCGATAAAAGCAAGTACAAAGAAGTTTCGGATGCTTTGTTTGACCACGGCATAAAAGTATATTGCGGAAATGAAGCAATATGTCAAGTTGTTGAAATGGAAACGATTGATATTGTTTTGGTAGCATTGGTTGGTTGGTCAGGTGTTGAACCTACTTTAAAGTCAGTTGAAAATAATAAAACCATTGCCTTAGCTAATAAAGAATCGTTGGTAGTTGCCGGTAGCCTGATTTACAAAGCCATTGCTAACTCCAAAAGCAATATTATTCCTGTTGACTCCGAACACTCAGCGATATTCCAATGTCTATCCGGAGAATACAATAATCCAATAGAAAAAATTATACTTACAGCTTCGGGAGGACCGTTCAGAGGTAAAGACCTTAATTATTTGGGAAATGTGAGTGTGCAAGAGGCTTTGGCTCACCCCAATTGGGTTATGGGCAAAAAGGTTACTATCGACTCTGCAACGCTTATGAATAAAGGCTTAGAAGTGATTGAAGCCAAGTGGCTTTTTGGTGTTGAGATAAGCAAAATAGAAGTTGTCGTTCACCCCGAAAGTATAATTCACTCTATGGTGCAATTTGAAGACGGCTCTATAAAAGCACAGTTGGGGGCTCCAGATATGCGTTTGCCTATTCAATACGCATTTTCGTACCCCGACAGAATAAAAGCTTTTTACAAAACCTACGATTTTGCAAATCACACAACATTTCATTTTGAAAAGCCTGATTTAAACACATTCCCTTGCTTATCTTTAGCATATTCTGCAATAGAAAAAGGAGGAAATACAACATGTGCACTCAACGCCGCCGACGAAGTCGCTGTTGAAGCATTTTTAAATTCGCAAATAAAATTTACCGATATACCCAAAGTAATAGAAAAAACCATGCAAAAGTGCTATTTCATTGAAAGTCCTGATTTGGACGACTTAAAAACAACTCATGCCGAAGCCACAGAAATAGCCAAAGCGATTATTAACAACAAAAACAGATAACTATATATGGTAGTTTTAATAAAAATAGCTCAATTATTACTCAGTTTATCAATTTTAGTACTAGTTCACGAATTTGGTCACTTTATAGCTGCAAAAATTTTTAAAGTTAGAGTTGAAAAGTTTTACATCTTTTTTAACCCTTGGTTTACACCTTTCAAGAGACTAGTTGGGGAAACCGAATACGGTATTGGCTGGTTGCCTTTGGGCGGATATGTAAAACTGTCGGGAATGATTGACGAATCGTTAGACACAGACCAAATGAAGAGCGAACCCAAAAGCTATGAGTTTAGAACAAAACCTGCTTGGCAACGGTTTATAATTATGGTTGCAGGAGTTATTATGAACATAATCTTAGCAATAGTAATTTACATTGTAGCTATGTGGGTTTGGGGCGAACAATACCTTCATAACAGCGAAGTTAAATACGGCATTTCCGTCGATTCAATAGGATACGAAATGGGCTTACGCAACGGCGATAAAATTATTTCTGTTGACAATATCATTTACGAAGATTTTTACGAAATACCTGCCGCAATAATTCTCGAAAATGCCGAAACTATACAGGTAGAACGCGATGGTAAAAATGAAAATATAGTTATCCCCGACGGATATATTTCGAAAATAATAAAATCAAAATCGGGGAGTTTTATAACTCCGAGAATACCTTTTATAATTGGCGGTTTTACCGAAGTTTCGGCTGCAAGAGATGCCGGAATGCAGGTTGGCGATAAAATCATATCAATTGACGGCAAGCCTGTTTATTTTGATGAATTTAGAGAAGAAGTTAAAAATTACAAGTCGGCTACAACGCCTATAACCCTTGTAAGAGACAGCGACACGCTAACCCTTATGGTTAATATTAGCGATGAAGGTATGATTGGTGCTGCTGTACAATCGCCGTTGTCTATTTTTAATATTACAAATAAAGATTACAGCTTGATAGAAGCAATACCGGCAGGAACTAAAAAGACCTTCACTGTTGTTAATGATTACTTCAAACAGCTTAAACTGATTTTCTCGCCCGAAGTTAAGGCTTACGAATCGGTTGGTGGCTTTATTACCATTGGAAAAATCTTTCCCGACACTTGGAATTGGCGTGCATTTTGGAGTCTTACAGCATTTTTATCGGTTGTTCTTGCAATTTTAAATATACTACCAATCCCCGGATTAGACGGAGGGCACGCCTTGTTTGCTTTGTTTGAAATCGTTACCGGAAGAAGACCCGGCGACAGATTTTTAATTAACGCTCAAGTTGTGGGTATGATAATTCTGTTTGCATTAATCATTTTTGCCAACGGCAACGATATAGTGCAACTTTTGTCGGGAAAATAATAATTTGAAATCTCTGAAATAATAATCATATATGGAAAACAAACTTGATGTCCCAAAAAAAGAAAAAAATAAAAGCAAGTTAGGAAGAAAAGTAAAGCGTTTTTTTGTTTTCGTACTTATTTTTCTTGTCCTGATAGGCGCCGGCTATACATATTGGAAATATTTTTTCGTTTACAGCAAAGGAAATCGCACAGGAATATTGCAAAAGTTTTCAAACAAAGGAACTTTATTTAAAACCTACGAAGGCGAAATGAACCTGATTAGTATTAGGGAATTGAACAGCCTGAACCCTAACTACGAAAAGTTTATGTTTTCGGTTGTAAACGACAGCGTAGCAAGTGAAGTTAACAAGCTACAAGGCGAACACGTTGTTGTAAGATACAAAGAATACAAAGGCGTATTACCCTGGAGAGGTAATTCCAAATTCATAGTTGATAGCATTGGTATTGCACAACCTTATAGCAGTGCCCCGAACAGTAAAAATATTATGAAGTATTGATTGCTTGGCTGTTAGCTGTTAGCTCTTAGCCTTTAGCTGTTGGCAATGAGCAATGAGCAATGAGCAATGAGCAATGAACACCGAAACTTCGGGGTTAATTATTAATTGATAATTGTTAATTGAAAATTGCCACGCACCTCGAAACCCGCAACCCGCAACCCGTACCAACCACCACCTACTGTAGCTTCATCAAAATGCCTGAAACAATCAAATCTATTGCGTTGTCGTTTTCGCCGCCTTGCGGGACGATAATATCTGCCAGACGCTTGCATGGCTCTATAAACTGCAAATGCATAGGTTTTACCCATTTATAGTAGTGTTCTAAGACTTGCTCTACAGAGCGTCCTCTTTCAACAGTGTCACGTCCGATAATTCTGGCGAGTCTATCGTCGCTTTCGGCATCAACAAAGACTTTTAGGTCTAACAAATCTACCAATTTTCTATTTGTAAAAACCATTATGCCTTCTATAATAATTATATCGCTGGGCAAAACTGTTATTGTTTCGGTTAAACGCGAAGAGGTAATATATGAATATGTAGGCATTTCAATTGCCTTTCCGTTGCGCAACTGTTTTACGTGCTCTATCAACAATGACCATTCAAAAGAATCGGGGTGGTCGAAATTTACGTTCAGTTTTTCCTGAGCCGTCAGATGCGAACTATCTTTATAGTAAGAATCTAACGATATTGTTGAAATAGAATCGGTTGGTAGTTGTTTTACAATTTTTCTAACCACCGTAGTTTTACCACTACCTGAGCCACCGGCAACACCAATAATAAACATAATCGTATATTTATAATAGTTATTAAGACAATTTACAATTTTATCCTAAAAAGCTCAAAAGTACACCGGCAGCAACTGCACTACCAATAACTCCTGCAACATTAGGTCCCATAGCGTGCATTAGCAAGTGATTGCTTTTATCGTACTCCTGACCAATAACTTGCGATATTCTGGCACTATCGGGAACAGCAGAAACTCCAGAGTTACCAATAAGAGGATTAATTTTATTTCCTTCTTTCAGGAATAAGTTAAAGATTTTAACAAATAATACACCTGCAGAAGTAGCCAAAATGAATGAGATTGCGCCTATTATAAAAATACCAAGTGATTTTGGACTTAAAAAAGTTGTAGCTTGAGTTGAAGCTCCAACTGTTAATCCTAATAATATAGTAACAATATCGACAATAGGTCCTTTTGCGGTATCGGCTAAACGTTTGGTAACCGTGCTTTCTTTTAATAGGTTACCAAAGAACAACATTCCTAACAGAGGTAACCCTGACGGAACTATAAAAGTAGTAAGCAAAAGCCCCATAATTGGGAACATGATTTTTTCAATTTTAGAAACACTCCTTGGTGGTTTCATACGTATAAGTCTTTCTTTTTTGGTAGTGAAAGCACGCATGATAGGAGGTTGAAAAACCGGTACAAGTGCCATGTACGAATACGCCGATATTGCAATAGCACCCATTAAGTCGGGAGCTAATTTAGATGAAAGAAATATAGCTGTAGGTCCGTCGGCTCCGCCTATAATACCTATAGCACCTGCTTCGGCAGGCGAAAAACCTAACATTAAAGCAGCTGTGTAAGCTCCAAAAATACCAAACTGAGCAGCTGCTCCGATTAGCATTAGTTTTGGGTTAGATATAAGTGCCGAAAAATCTGTCATGGCTCCTATACCCAAAAATATCAGAGGAGGATAAACCCCTTTAATAACACCAAAATATAAATAATTTAGCACGCTACCCGACTCGTAAATCCCAAGTTGTAAGCCCGGCACAAAAGCAATATTACCAATCAAAATACCGAAACCTATAGGTACTAGTAGAAGTGGCTCAAACTCTTTTATTATTCCTAAATATAAAAAAAACAGTCCGAAACAAATCATAATGATATGCCCCGAAGTCATATTGGCAAAAGCCGTGAAATTTAAAAACTCTCGTAAATTATTTAGGATAAAACTTATAAAACTTACATCTTCCATATCTACTAGCCTCCTATTTCAACTAATACATCACCTTCCATAACCGAATCTCCTTTTTTGAAGAAGACCTTTTTAATTGTTCCGTCTGACGGTGAATCTATGTTATTTTCCATTTTCATAGCTTCTAACAAAATAAGTCGGTCGCCCTTCTTAACAACGCTACCTTCGCTTACAAAAATATCAAGTATAACGCCTGGCAAGGGAGATTTAAGTTTGGTTTCGGCAGTCGTTGTAGATGTTTCTGCCACCGGAGTAATCCCACTTGTAGGTTTAGGACTTCTGACAAGTTTTGGGGTTTTGGTTGGTGTTAACTGACGGTCAATTTCGACTTTATACTTAGTACCGTTTACTTCTATCTTAGCAATATTGTCTTCAATTTTTAAAATTTCAGCATCGTAAATATTGCCGTTTATAGTAAATTTGAATTTTTTCATTTATGTTATTATTTCTATTTATTTAAGCCTATAATTATTCTCTCGGATTTTTAGTTAATCCATATATTTTTGAACTCCAAGGCGAATACGTTCTTGTTACTTTTTTAATTGTTAAAATAGTGTTCTCATTGTCGTGTATAGAACTTGAGTGCAAGTGTAACGCCATTGAAATAGCTGCCGTAACCTCACCTGATATGTCGGGAACAACAGTAGGTTGTACTTCCGGCTTATTTTTCTTCGATTTAAAAAGTCCTTTTATATCTATTGAGTACAATCTTTTAGTGTTTTTAAATAGAAGGTACAATAGGATAAGAGATATAAAAACAACGCTCATTGCAACAATAGCCATCCCTACTCCATAAGGATCCATTTTTAAGAACATTTCATTCTTGGTAATAACTTTTCCCACAAAGTTGCTGGCTTTAGGTGTTGTTTTTTCTAACATACCAAATTCTGCTCCACCGTCAAGTAATCTACCATATGTAACATCTGGGATTTGTTCGCCAAAAATAATTTCATCTACTTTGGTTCTACCGTTGACATCGTACAAAGCAATGTAATTGGTTTCGGTGAGCGTAAAATTAAGGTGCAAAATTCCATGTGTTTCCTTAGCATCGGCATAGAAAACAACGAAATTTCGCGGTGGAATTAAGGTTCTGGGGTCGCCTGGAGGTATCCAGTACTTAGTAGGATTTGTAGAATCGTTAGTTAGATACATTCCGCCCATATCAACATAGTTATAATCAGCATTAAATATTTCTATCCAACCAACACGCTCGCCGTAATCATCAATATAATTAGTTTCGTTGTGAACTAATATCTCGTTTATAAATAACTCTTTGACAACCTGCGCATTAGCAACAAAGGCAAAAGTTAACAAAATAGTTACAAATACAGATTTTAAAATACTTCTATTCATTACAACGGTAGATTTGAATGTTTTTTAGGAGGATTTATAACTTTTTTTGTGGCTAATGCTTGGAAAGCTCTGATAACTCTAAAACGTGTGTTACGTGGCTCTATAACGTCTTCGATATAACCATAGCTGGCAGCGTCGTAAGGATTTGCAAATTTATCTTTGTATTCCTCTTCGTATTGTGCTGTCATTTTCTCTCTTTCTTCCTCAGTTTCTAATTCCCTAATATTTTTGTTATACAAAATTTCTATAGCGCCTTTAGGTCCCATAACGGCAATTTCAGCGGTGGGCCACGCGTAGTTGATATCGCCTCTTAAATGTTGCGAACTCATAACACAATATGCGCCTCCGTATGCCTTACGCAAAATAACAGTAACCTTAGGAACTGTGGCTTCGCCGTACGCATACAAGAGTTTTGCTCCGTGAATAATAATTCCACCGTATTCTTGTGCTGTTCCGGGTAAGAATCCAGGCACATCTACCAAGGTAAGCAGTGGTATATTAAAGGCGTCGCAAAAGCGTACAAATCGGGCTGCCTTACGCGAAGCGTTAATATCTAAAACACCAGCCAAATAGCTTGGTTGGTTTGCAACAATACCAACGGGCATACCGTTGAAACGTGCATAACCGGTAATAATATTAGGTGCATAATGACGAGCTACTTCTAAAAATTCTTGCTCATCAACTATAGCATGAATTACATCTAATACATCGTAAGGCTTGTTAGGATTTTCGGGTATTATATAGTTTAAACTATCGTCTAATCTGTCTATTGGGTCGGTACATGGAATAATTGGCGGGTCTTCCAAGTTGTTTTGAGGCAAATAGCTAAGTATTTTTCTAATCAGCATTAAGCCTTCTTCTTCGTCGTCGGCAATAAAGTGGCTTACACCCGACTTACTACCGTGCACCATAGCACCGCCAAGTTCGTTCTCATCAACTACCTCGCCTGTAACGGTTTTAACAACTTTAGGTCCGGTAACAAACATGTAGCTGTTTGATTTTGACATGATGATGTAGTCGGTAAGAGCCGGACTATAAACCGCTCCACCTGCGCAAGGTCCAAAAATAGCCGATATTTGGGGAATAACTCCACTTGCCAAAATATTACGCTGGAATATCTCGGCGTAGCCTGCCAAACTCTGTACTCCTTCTTGGATACGTGCACCACCCGAATCGTTGATGCCAATAACAGGAGCACCCGAACGCATGGCGTGATCCATTACTTTGCATATTTTTTTGGCGTACATCTCGCTAAGGGAACCTCCGAAAATGGTAAAGTCTTGAGAAAACACGTAAACCAAACGACCGTCGATAGTGCCGTAGCCTGTAATAACTCCGTCGGTTAGGTATTTTTCGTTTTCAATACCAAAATCTCTACAGCGGTGGGTTACAAACATATCAAATTCTTCGAAGCTACCTTCGTCTAAGAGAATATTAATACGTTCGCGTGCTGTAAATTTTCCTTTGGCGTGTTGTTTTTCGATTCTTTTTTCGCCACCACCAAGCATTGCTTTTTCACGCTTGGCGATTAAATTTTTCATTTTATCTTCAATAGCCATAACAATTATTTATTCTTATCTTCGCAAAATTCTGTGAGTACTCCGTGGGTAAATTTAGGATGCAAGAATCCTATGCTTAAGCCTTCGGCTCCTTTTCGTGGGACTTCGTCAATTAGTCTGACGCCTTTTTCTTTGGCTTCCGACAAGGCTCCTTCAATATTATCGACTGCAAAAGCAATGTGATGAACGCCTTCGCCCTTATTGGCTAAAAATTTACCTACAGGCCCTTCGGGGTCGGTGCTTTCTAAAAGCTCAATTTTCGTTTGTCCGACTTTAAAAAAAGCCGTCTTAACTTTTTGATCGGCTACTTCTTCGATGGCGTAGCATTTTAAGCCTAAAACGCCTTCCCAATATGGTAAGCTTTCTTCTATACTTTTTACTGCAATACCAATATGTTCAATATGTTTGATGTTCATAATAAAATTTGTTAATTTTGTTTGTGGCAAAGTTATATCTTTTTTGTTTAAATAATAGCAAATTTGAAAAAAGATTATTATCAAAGCATACGTTTCTCACAATCAACCTGCTTGGGTACTATCTGAATTCTTTCGGTATTTTCAATCCTCCATGAATATGCTGTCATTATTTCGGTTAATATGGTTTGCATTTGCGATGCAGCATATTCTTTAAGTCCACTCTGATTGACCGCATTTTCTAATTGCTTTTTGCCTTCGTACTGTATTTTGTTTATATCTTCGGGCTTTATTGGATTAAATATATTGTTTTCGATATTGTAATATTTGTAATCGGTTTCTAATGAAATTATTTCGGGTTCGGGAAAGGATATAATCGTAATCTTTCTTTGTGGCTCGCTAGCTTTCCAGACAAATTTTTCAAAATCGTAGCCTATCAATACCTTAGCCTTAACTACAACCAAAGCTCTTTTTACATTTGGAATAATTTTGAAATACATTTTGTTTTCCTCGTAATTGAATATTTCTTGTAGTTGTCCCTCGGTAGTAACAATTTTAAACACCTTTTTCATGCCCTCAACCACTGTATTAGTATCAATTTTTACCGTAGCTATTTCTGCAGATTTTTTACCTCTCTTGTAAGCGAAGTAAAACAAAATTCCAACTAAAGCAAGGTTAACTGCAAGAATTTCAATCAATCTCCATAAACTAATTTTTGTAATACTTGGTAATATTATGGTTGCAAGTATGTTTAGAGCTAACAAAATAAGAACCATTGTTAATAATGTTACCCTTGATTTTTCATTTTTTGCTTTCATAGCCGTAAAAAATTATATGAAATTATTGCAGCACCTAAGTGCAAAATGTTTAATTGCTTTAAAAGTTACTTCGGGAGCCTCGATGTATCCCATATGTCCGACATCTTCCAACAAAAGTATTTCGCTATGCGAAGGAAGTATTGCCTGAGCAAACAGTCTGTCGTACGACATTCTGGCGTCTTGTTTACCAATAATAAATAAAATAGGCATTTCGGCAAGCAATAATAAATCCAAGCTGTCTTTTCTATCGCGTATTCCCGCTATAGAAGCTATAACAGCCTCTTTACTCATTTTTAAGGCTTCTTGCTTTGCCGAATTAATTTGCTCGGTGTATTTATCTACATGCTTTTTATCGAACAAGTTGGGAATGAAGTCTAAGATGAATCCTTCTCGGTTTGCCTCAACAATATTTATCATCCTCCTTCTGTTTTCTGTTTGTCTTTCGGTATCTGACGTTGCCGACGAATGAAATAACACCAATCCGATAACAGCTTCGGGCATTTGTTTTGCTACTTGCAAAGCTGCGTATCCGCCCATTGAATGTCCGCAAATAACAAATTGTTTAACATTTTCTGCTTCGACAATTTGCTTTACAATATCAGCAATAAGTTCCATGCTACTTATAGTGTCAACCAATTGGCTTTCGCCATGACCCGGCAAATCGGGAGCTATCACCAAAAAATCGGATTTCAGTTTTGATATAAAATCGTTCCATATTTTTTTTGTCCCCATAAAACCGTGAAGCAATATAATGCAATTGCCAGTACCTTCAACGTTGTAGGATATTGTTTTTTCTTTATATGTTATTGTTTTGGTCATATAAAAGACGTTATATTTCCATTCGAAATATTTGTCGGCAAATGTAATATTTTGTTTCTAATTTTTAGATATAATTTAATTAATAATTAGCAAATAAATTTATAAAAATAACTTACCTTTGTTACCTCAAACAATTTAAACCTCAAACATTGTGAAAATATTTAGAAACATTTTATTAATCGGTTTTACGGCTTTAATAATGTTCCAAACAGGGAATATTAAGTGCCAAACGGTAAACAGTTACGATTATCAAAAAATAGACATAAAACCCATTGAGTTGCCAGTACCCGACAGACCCGAAGGTGTAACAGACGTGTTGGGTCTGGCTTGTGAACCTATTCCGCTTGTAAGGGTTGGAATAATAGGTTTAGGTATGCGTGGATATATGGCAGTTGATAGATTTAGATATATTGAAGGTGCCGAAATTGTTGCTTTATGTGATTTGTATCCCGAGAGAGTTGAACAATCGGAAGAACTTTGGCATAAAGTGAGAGACAATAAAGTTTACGGGTACAGCGGACAATATGGCTGGCGTGAAGTATGCGAACGAAACGACGTTGATTTGGTGTACATTTGTACTCCTTGGGATAGCCACGTTGAAATGGCTTTGTATGCGATGGAAAAGGGAAAGCACGTTGCTTTGGAAGTCCCTGCTGCAATGACTGTTGAAGGATGTTGGCAATTGGTAGATATGGCGGAAAAAACTCGCAAACATTGTATTATGTTAGAAAACTGCTGCTACGACTTTTTTGAGCTTGCTACACTGAACATGGCTCAAAACGGTGTGTTTGGCGAAATTATGCACGTAGAAGGTGCTTACATTCACGACCTTAGAGATTTGCAGTTTTTGCCCGAAAAAGATGGCGGTTATCAAGGCAAATGGCGTATTAATCATAATGCGGTACATACGGGAAATCCCTACCCTACTCATGGATTAGGTCCTGTTTGTCAGATTCTTGACATTCACCGTGGCGACAAAATGGAATACTTGGTTTCAATGTCAACAAAACAAAAAGGCATAACCGAATATACTACCGAAAAATACGGCGAGAATTCGGCGGAAGCCAAACGCCACTATGAGCTTGGAGATATGAATAACACCATCATTTACACAAATAAAGGCAAAACCATTCTTATACAGCATGATATAACTAGTCCGCGCCCATATAACCGACTGCATACCATAAGCGGCACTAAGGGTTTTGCTCAAAAATATCCTATAAAGCAAATTGCTCTTGAGCCAAATGCTCATAAAAGACTTAACGACTCTACAATGAATGCTTTGCTTGAAAAGTGGGAACATCCTTTTGTAAGCGAAATCGGCAACAAAGCCAAAGAAGTTGGTGGACACGGCGGTATGGATTTTATTATGGACTATCGTTTGATTTATTGCTTAAACAAAGGTCTTCCTTTAGACCAAGACGTTTACGACGCTGCTGAGTGGTCGTGCATAGTCGAGCTGTCGGAAATATCGGCAAGAAATTATAGTGTTCCCGTTGCAATCCCTGATTTTACAAGGGGTGCATGGAACAAGCTGAAAGGATACAAACAACATCATTAATCAACAATTAATTTTCTTTTTAATAGATATGTACGACAAACAAACACTGAAATCTATTGCAGAAAAATTCTACATTCAAGATAGTATTACCAATATTAAAGACAATGCTGCAGGTTTTATTAACGATACGTTTTTTCTGAACGGCGAAAAACGAAATTACATCTTGCAACGCAAAAACTCTTACGTTTTTAGCGATATAAAAGGCATGATGAACAATATTCTCGGTGTTACCGAACATATAAAAAGCAAACTTGTTAGTCAGAATAAAGACCCCGAAAAAGGCACTATTACCTTGTTCAAAACAAAAGACGAACTGCCCTACTACATTGACGACAATGGCGAGTATTGGTCTTTGTTTTTGTTTATAGATGATACAATAACACACAACGAAGTCAGCAATTTAAAAATAGCTTACAACGCAGGTGTAGCAACCGGCGAGTGGCAATATATGCTCAGTGATTACACAAAACCTTTGGCGGAAGTTTTACCCGGATTTCACGACATGGCTTTCCGCTTTGAGCAATGGAACGAATGCATCAGTAACAACTTTGCTAATCGCATTGAATCGGTTAAGGACTTGGTGTTTGAAATTGAAAGTCGCAGAAATGATATTTTAAATATTAGAAAGCATTTCGACGACAATAGTATTCCCAAACGCGTTTCGCACAACGATACGAAAATTAGCAATTTTTTATTCGATAGTCAGGACAATGTTGTTGCTCTTATTGATTTGGATACTGTTATGCGATTGTCGGTTCTGTTCGATTACGGAGATGCTATTCGTTCGTACGTTAACACTGCTGCCGAAGATGAGCCCAACACCGACGCCGTAAACGTAGATTTCGATATTTTTAAATCGTACACCGAAGGCTACCTTAAATACGGAAAACTATTTTTAAACAACACCGAAATAGAAAACCTGTTAAATTCGGCTATTTACATAGTATATGAACAAACTTTACGCTTTTTGGTCGATTACATAGACGGCGATAAATACTACAAAATATCATATCCCGAGCATAATTTGGTCAGAACTAAAGCCCAACTCAAATTGCTTAAAACGTTGGAGTTGAATAGAAATAGGTTGCTTGACATTGTTTACAAAGCAATCAGTGATTAGTGGTTGGTGGTCGGGGTTGGGGTTAGTTCTGAGTTATGAGTTATGAGTTACGAGTTACGAGTTCTGAGTGTCAAAACTCCAGACTCAAAACTCGAAACTCGAAACTCACACGCAACACACAACTAATAACGCTTTATAACCACTACGCTACAATATCGTGAGCATCAGCATAATACTTGTAGAACCAAGCAATTGTTTCAATACCTTTATCGAAGCATGCAAGCTGGAAGTTTTCGTTAGGCGAGTGTAATGCATCGGTATCTAAGCCAAAGCCCATCAAAAGTGATTTAACTCCCAATACTTGTTCAAAAGTAGAAATAATTGGAATACTGCCACCGCTACGTGTTGGGTTTGGCGTTTTACCGAATGTTGTTTCATATGCTTTTGCTGCAGCTTGGTATCCAACAGAATCGATTGGCGAAACGTATGGGAATCCTCCGTGATGCTCCGACACCTTAACCGTAACGTAATTAGGTGCAATCTTTTCTATATGGTCGATAAATAGTTTCGCTATTTTCTTAGGGTCTTGATTAGGAACTAATCGCATACTAACCTTAGCAAATGCTTTTGAAGGCAGAACCGTTTTAGAACCTTCGCCTATATACCCGCTCCAAATACCATTAACATCAAGTGCAGGACGTATTCCTGTGCATTCGTTTACCGAATAGCCTTTTTCGCACAATGTTTCTTTTATTTTGATGTTTTCTTTGTATTGGTTGATATCAAAAGGAGCACGAGCCATTAGTTCACGCTCTTCTTCAGAAACTATAAGAACATCGTCGTAGAAACCCGGAATGTTAATTTTATGGTTTTCATCGTGCAAAGAAGCAATAATATCGGCAAGCACATTAGCCGGATTTGCAACAGCACCGCCGTATAATCCTGAGTGTAAGTCGTGGCTTGGACCTGTAACTTCAATTTCCATATAAGCTAAACCTCTAAGTCCGGTTGTAATGCTTGGTTTGTCCAATCCTAACATCGACGTATCCGAAACAAGCATAATATCGGCTTTTAGTAGGTCTTTATTTTCGGGCAACCACTTTGCAAGAGACGGCGAGCCCATTTCTTCTTCACCTTCAAGCAAAAACTTGACGTTAACCCTCATTTGTCCGCTGCTAACCATATATTCAAATGCCTTGAGTTGCATAAACGACTGTCCTTTATCGTCGTTGGCTCCCCTAGCCCATATTCTTCCATCTCTGATTTCGGGTTCAAAAGGTGGCGAATCCCAAAGTTCAATCGGGTCGACAGGCATAACATCATAGTGTCCGTACACAAGGACTGTCGGCACATTGTCGGAAATTATACGTTCGGCATAAACAACAGGATGTCCTTCTGTTGGCATAACTTCGGCTTTGGTAGCTCCAATTTTTAGCAAATGTTCTTTCAAATATTCGGCGGCTTTGTGCATATCCTCTTTATGAGCCGGAACAGAGCTTATCGAAGGTATTCTGATTAAACCGAATAATTCTTCCAAAAATCGTGGTTGGTTTTCCTTAATAAATGATTTTAAATTTTCCATATTGTTGTTTTTATTTGTTATAAATTATTTTTATTAAATGCTTTAAGTTCAAGATTTTCGCCGTCGAAAACCGCATAAGAATAATGTTCAAGCCAATCGCCGACAAAGGTTAATGTGGTTTTATCGTTAAGATTTATTTGACGTGGCTTATGCAGATGCCCGAACACAAAATAATCAATTTCGGGATTTTGCTCCAAAACTTTCTTTGCATACTTAAACTGTTGCAAATCCTCTGGTTTAAGATTATGTGTTTTCAGATATTCGGGTTTATCCTGCTTTGAGATACGACTTTTTCTCGAAAAATAATTGGCAATGCCGAAAGCAAGGTCAGCGGGAAGAAGACTGTAAGCTTTTTGATTAAACTTCGACTCGAATATTCTTCTCAAAAGTTTGTAGCCATTGTCGCCGGGACCTAATCCATCGCCATGAGCCAAAAAGAACACCTTATCGTATATAGTAACTATTTCTGGCTTTCTGTACAAAGCGATGTTAAATTCTTCTTTCAAGTAGCGAAACAGCCACAAATCGTGATTACCTTTGAATAGATGCAACTTGATTCCAAGTTTGTCAAGCTCAATAAATTTATTGAAAATAGAGATATATCCCTTAGGTACAACATGTTTATACTCGAACCAAAAATCGAAAAGGTCGCCCATGATGTAAATTGCATCGGCATCATTTTTAACATACTCAAGCCAATCTACAAAAAGCTGCTCACGGACAAGACTTTCTTCCCTAGATGGAATACCAAAATGTAAATCGCTTATAAAGTACGTTTTTCTAGTCATTACGGCTACTTTTGAATATATCTGTTTTCAATTTCAACTTTCATTCCTTTAGACCCTATGGCAGTGCCAATGCGCTCTTTGAGTAATGCAGGAGATGGATTTATAGCCAATACCTTTTTCTCATAGTCAAGCAAAAACATTGTCGGTACAATACTTACACCATATTTTTGCAAATATTCCGACTGTACTCCTCTGCTGTCGATTGTCTGTATCCAATAAGCTTTATCTTGCTGTATTGCTTCTTTCCATTTTTGAATATCATTATCTAAAGATACTGAAAATATTTGAACTTCTTTGTTTAGTTCGGCGTGCAAGGTTGTAAGTTGCTTATTTATCATCCGGCTGTTGTTATCGTATATGCTCCAAAAATAAACTATTACCAACTTATCTTCAATGCTGTACAAACTCATTGTTTGGTCTGACATATCCGGCAGTTCTATGTTAGGAACCTTGTCGCCTAATTTCAAAACATTTTCAGCTCTAACATTTCTCGATTTTTCAAAATCTATAAGACGTTGAGAATAACCTTTTACCAACTCATTTTCAGGATAGCACAACATTAAACTGTCGGAAAGAGCTTTCAACAGTTCAAAATCGTTTGCTACGTTGAGCATAGGACGATTCGCAAAACGATTGTTGACAACCAATAAGGAAGACAATGACTTGATATTGTTTTTAACATAATCTCTCGCTTCTTGATTTTGGCTTAAAATCACCTCGTTGAAAGATTTATCGATTAAAGGTTTTAGAGTTTCAAAATCGTCAGTGCCCTTTATTTCGCGGTACGCGTGTGTAAGCGAATCTAAAGCGGCATAATTATTATAAGCAGTTTGGTTAAACAATAAATAATTCTCAGAATCAGGCGAACCGCTTATTTTACAAGTATTGACTACATCCTCAGCATTAGCAGAAAAATCAACCTTTTGATTAGGTTTTAAAACCAACATCACAAACTGATTGTTACCAAAGTTTAGCCTATAAATATTGTCGGCATCGTGCAAAATGTTGAAATAAAAGTTTCCCTCCGAATCAGTTTTTGTAGAATCGATTTTTACTATATTGTCCTCTATAATTTGCATAAGCACAACCATAGAGTTTGAAGCATTGGACAAATTGCCCCGAATTTCGGTAATATTGTCTTTTTTGTTGCAGCCTGAAATTATTGTTACAAAGCATAACAACATGGAAATAAGTAGTAAGAAAAATTTATTGTATAGTCGATTCATATTCTTAAAAATTGTGGGTACAAATATAATTAATCTATTTAAATATAACTTTATTTAGCAACTGTAAAATAGTTTAATTATTCTTAAACGAAACAGAAAGAAGCTTATTGTTAAATAATTGTATTAACTGGAAAATTTGCTATTAGCCGATTGTTTATAAAATTTCGTTGTTCGGTAAATATTAATTACAAAAACATATATCTCTACAGCTTCCTATTATTAGTCTTTTGTATTTTTATTTTCCAAGATGGTTCGGTGCTACGCACCTTTAATATAACATGTACAATTTATGCTATAAATTGTTCGGTGCTAACGCACCTTTGTTACAAAAGCAACATCTCTGTTTTCAAAAGTATTTAACTAAAGCCGTGGAACGGCGACCCATTTGTAACTACGTAATAATAAATATAAACAAGGTGCGTAGCGCCGAACAATTAAAGATTTTTGCGAAAATTTATCTGTCAAAAAAAATCAAAAAATGTATTTATATATAACCGACGGTTTCCTTATTTTAAGATTTTATCAGACTTTAATGGTAAAATTTATAAATTTGCACTCAAAGATTGATTTTTATGGATGATATTAAAATTGTTTCCGTTTCATATACAAATACGCTTCCCTTTATATACGGTATAGAAAATTCAGGTTTCATAAAAAATTATGCCTTGCAGTTGTTGCCTCCTTCGGGATGTGCCAAAGCTCTTAAAAACAACGAAGCCGATATAGGTTTAGTTCCGGTGGGTGCATTAAGCGATTTTGAAAAATATTTTATTCACACCGACTACTGCATAGGAGCTGTAAACTACGTCAAAACAGTTCTGTTAGTCAGCAATACTCCGATTGATAAAATCGAAACCATTTATTTGGATAGTCATAGCCGAACATCGGTTAAGCTGTGTCGGGTGCTAGCAAAAAATCACTGGAAAATAAATCCCAAGTGGAAAGATTTTGTTTACGATAAAGATAATTTCGCTTTGCAACCCAACGAAGCCGCCGTCTTGATTGGCGACAAAACTTTTGAAGTTTTTGATAAATACAAGTACGTTTTAGATTTGGCAAATCAGTGGTACAATTTTACTTCACTTCCATTTGTTTTTGCTTTGTGGATTTCTGCCAAAGAAATAAAAAAAGAAATTATCGACAAATTAAACTCAGCTCTGTGTTACGGTATTAACAGCATTGACGATTGTATCGATAATGCCAAAAATTTAATTATTACCAGGGAAAGGGCTAAGCAATATTTTGAAAACGATATCAGCTACAACTTCGATAATGATAAGAAAAAGGGATTGAAACTATTTTTAAAGTTTGCTGAAGAGTTGTAAAATCATATTACACCGTTTTCAATCATCATAACAATTCGCTCAATATCGGCATCTTCTTTTAGCGGATCGTATTTAGTTTTTAGGTTAAATCCGAATATTCGAGCAAACGACTGATAAAAGAAAGCTCGTCCGCCACCTCTATACATTTTTACGATATCGTAAGACGAATTAGTTGTTTGCCTATCTATTAGTTTTATCAATATACGACCTTGTGTGTAGGTTAGTTTTTTTAGCTGATCGCCAAATTCATCTTGAATATCTTGTTCAGCCTTTTTCATATAGGTTTTACGCAATCTCTTATTATCAATTCCCGACAAAAAATCATTATAGGCTATAAACCTTTCGCCTGCTATCTTTGCGTAGGGATATGCTTTTTTAACATTACGCACAAGTCTGTTCCATGCTACCGCTTCATCAGAGTTTTTGAAACTTCTATTACCCCAAACATAAAATTCACTGAAATATAAAACAGGAATTGTATCGCCGTCGCTGCTAATTATACACCTAGCTTCATATCCCTTTTCCGTACGGGGATTAAGTATTTCTTGCGAATAGCCGGAAACAGAACCTAAAACAATTATCAAAATAAAAACTAATTTTTTCATTTTGTTTTATTTCTTTTTATCAATTTC
>JAQVEX010000004.1 GCA_028697555.1 Lentimicrobiaceae bacterium
TTGCACAACGTTTTTATCTGTTCGATTCTTCTTTCGGCATATTTTTGAGTTTGTGTTCTGACGTATTCCAACAACCCTTGCAAACCTTGTTCCGATACGTCTATAGCGTTAAGAACGAATTGTTTTTCACTATTTTCGGGTTTTAGCATTTCGTTTGTTATTTCTACAGAAAGCAGCCACGATATACCGCTTCCCATTTTACCTGCAGCTCCCAAAACTGCAACGTTGCTCAATATATCTTGATAATTCATAATGTAATATTATTTTAAATTTTATTTCCAGATTGGTTTTCTTTTTTCTAAAAATGCTTTCATGCCCTCATGAGCATGGTTGTTAAAGCAGTCGCCAAAAACTTTAGCTTCTTTATTCGAGCCTTCTTCAAATGATGTTTCGGCTGTTTTCTTCAATACTTTTTTGGCTGCTTTTACAGCGTGCGGACTCTTTGATACAATTGCATTAACAATAGCTTCCGTTTCTTGCTGAAGGTTTTCAGGTTCAACTACTTTTTGTACCAAACCCATATTAAATGCTTGCTCGGCTGTAATGTTAATTCCCGAAGTAATTAAATAAAAAGCGTTTCCGTAGCCTACAAGTCGTGGTAGTCTTTGTGTTCCTGCGTATCCGGGTATAATACCTAGAGAAACTTCAGGCTGACCCATTTTAGCTAAGTTGGAAGCTATACGTATGTCGCAACTCATTGCTAATTCCATACCTCCGCCTAAGGCATAGCCGTTTATAGAAGCTATTACGGGAATATCTAAATCGGATATTTTTTTGAAAACATCTTGTCCTCTTTTCGAAAACTTTTTGGCTTCAGCCTCGCTCATGCCATCCATTTCGGCAATATCGGCACCGGCAACAAAGGCTTTGCCCGTTCCTGTGAAAACCAAACACATAATTTCGGGACCAATATTATCAATTAAACCCTCTAATTCGTCGAAAAATAGGGAGTTTAGAGCGTTCAATGCCTCGGGTCTGTTAAAAGTTACCCACATAACATTATCTTTAACGGAAGACTGAATAATTGTGTGTTTCATGTTTTGAATATTTTATAGGTTAATATTTATATGCGCTATTTTTTTTTCAAACTTACAAAATTTTTTCTAATAACTGATATTTCTAGGTATTTTTTTCAGATTTTAAATGATAAAAACAAACCCCCGTTGGGTTCAATTTCCAACGAGGGTCTGTATCCTATGAAAAACTGTTACTCTATTTTTCTATTGGTTCTATCTTTAAACAATCATAGATTGAAGAATGAACGCACCGGCACCTGCTAAGTAGCCAAGCAGAGCAATCCAAGAAATCCTTCTCAAGTACCAGAAGAAGTCTATTTTTTCTATTCCCATTGCAGCTACACCGGCAGCAGAACCGATAATTAACATACTGCCACCTGTGCCGGCTGCATAAGCCAAGAACGTCCAGAAGTGTGAGTTAGTCGGAAATACCGTTAAATCGAACATACCCTGAACAGCTGCAACCAACGGAACATTATCGACAATTGCCGACAACATACCTATTAAAATAATAACTATGTTCATGTTGCTGATGTTTTCCATTAAGTACGTTGCAGCCTTACCAAGCACTCCCACCGACTGCAAACTGTGAATTGCCAACAAAATACCTAAAAAGAATAGTATGCTCGGCATATCAATGCGCGACAGTGAACGTGGTACCGATAGAGCTGTTCTTGTCTCTTTCGGCATTTTTTTATGTCTTAATTCGGTGTAAAACCATATAATGCTCAAACTGAACATCATTCCGGCATAAGGTGGTAAATTTGTAATAACTTTAAAAATTGGAACAAATATTAAACCTCCAACGCCTAATAAAAGCATTTCGGTTTGTTGCCTTCTCGAAAGCAGATCTGCCGCTCTGTCTACTTCTACACCAGGTCTTTCAACATGACCTTTCATCATAAACGAAAGCACGATTAAAGGAACAACAAGATTTATAGCTGAAGCTATAAAAGTATCTTTAATAATAAATCCGGCAGTAATTTGGTTACCTATCCACAACATTGTGGTTGTAACGTCACCAATTGGCGACCATGCTCCACCAGCGTTGGCAGCTATTACAACCATACCTACGTAAAATAAACGTTGTTCGCGGTCTTTTATCAGTTTGCCAATTAATGCAACCATGACTATTGTGGTGGTTAAGTTGTCTAAAACTGCTGATAAAAAGAAAGTTATTATAGAAACTACCCATAATAATTTTCTCTTGTCGGTTTGAGTGATACGTGAAGTAATAATTTGAAAACCTCCATGCGAATCTATTGTTTCAACAATAGTCATCGCTCCCATCAAAAAGAACAGTATTTCCGAAATCTCTCCTAAGTGAGCTCGCAACTCTTGATTTATAAAGGTGGTATTATCGACAAAAACTATAAAAATTGTCCATAATACTATACCCGTAAATAAAGCTGAAGCTGTTTTGTTGATGTGAATTTTATGCTCTGTGGCAATGGCTGTGTAGCCCAAAATAAAAACGATCACCATTAGTATTGGGACCATAGTATTGATTGATTCTAACATAAATTATATTTTTGAAATTTGATTAATTGGGCAAAGCTAATAAATTTACTTAGTATTTGTAATTTAATTTAAAATTTATTTTTTACTGCAACAATCTTAAGATAAGACACTTAAAAACAAAATCATTATTACATTTTTGTTAAATTTGGATTTATGATTAAAAGTGACGCTTTTTTAACAAAAAAAAGATGGAAGAAATTAATGTTGATTTTTCTTTGAAGTCAGAAGTTCTGAGTTCTGAGTTCTGAGTTCTGAGTCAGGAGTTAGAGACTCGTAACTCGTAACTCTATACTCAAAACTCAAAACTACCCCTCAACACGAACCTATCAGAAAATCATCGACTGCAAAATAAACACGCCCGCACCTGCAAAGTAACCGAGCAAAGCTATCCAAGAAACCCTTTTCAAGTACCAGAAGAAGTCTATTTTTTCTATTCCCATTGCAGCAACGCCGGCAGCAGAACCTATAATTAATATGCTACCGCCTGTTCCGGCTGCGTAAGCTAAAAATGCCCAGAAATCTGAGTTGGTTGGAAATACTGTCAAATCGAACATGCCTTGAACGGCTGCAACCAATGGAACATTATCGACAACTGCCGACAACAAACCTATTAACATTACAACTATATTCATGTTGCTGATATTGTCCATCAAATACGTTGCTGCCTTACCAAGCACTCCTACCGACTGCAAACCATGAATAGCCAACAAAATACCTAAAAAGAATAGTATGCTTGGCATATCGATACGCGATAATGAGCGTGGTATCGACAAAGCTGTTCTTGTTTCCATAGGCAATTTTCTATGTCTTATTTCGGTATAGAACCATATAACACTCAAACTTAACATCATTCCGGCGTAAGGAGGCAAATTGGTGAGAACTTTGAAAATCGGAACAAAAATTAAGCCACCTACCCCTAATAAAAGCATTTCGGTTTGCTGCCTCCTTGAAAGCAGATTTGCTGCTCTATCTTCTTCAACATCAGGTCTTTCAACATGACCTTTCATCATAAACGAAAGCACAATTAGAGGAACTACAAGATTTGTAGCTGACGCCAAAAATGTATCTTTCATAATAAATCCGGCAGTAATTTGATTACCTATCCATAACATTGTAGTTGTAACGTCACCTATTGGCGTCCATGCACCACCTGCATTTGCGGCTATTACAACCATACCAACGTAAAACAAACGTTGCTCGCGGTCTTTTATTAATTTGCCGACTAAAGCAACCATTACAATTGTTGTTGTTAAATTATCAAGTACCGACGATAAGAAAAATGTAACAATAGACACTACCCAGAGTAGCTTTCTCTTGTCGGTTTGGGTGATACGTGAGGTAATAATTTGAAAACCTCCGTGCGAGTCTATTGTTTCAACAATAGTCATTGCTCCCATCAAAAAGAACAATATCTCCGAAATATCGCCCAAATGAGCTCGCAACTCCTTGTTTATAAAATCAGTATTATCGACAAAAACTATAAAAATTGTCCATAATACTATACCTGTAAATAAAGCCGAAGCTGTTTTGTTGATGTGAATTTTATGCTCTGTGGCAATGGCTGTGTAACCTAAAATAAAAACGATCACCATAAACATTGGGATCATAGTATTGATTGATTCTAACATAAGCTTATATTTAAAAATTTAAAAACAAGCAAAATTAATAAATCTTCTTACCAATGTTCATTTAAAACAGGAAAAATTTTCTCGCTGTAATAGTTTTTAAATCAACCGCTTATAATAAAATCAATGTTAAATTATTGTTAAGTCCGATTTTGGAATGCTTATTTAACATAAAAAAGAAGGAAAATTAAGGATGATTTTTTGAAAGTAGGAGTAGCCGTTGGCTATTGGCTATTGGCTGTTAGCTAATTGCACATTGCACCAATCACCAATCACAAAAAAGCTAAAGGCTAACGGCTAAAGGCTAAAAGCCATTAAATCCCGCACCCCGCAACCCATTACCCAAAAATCATCGTTTGCAAGATAAACACGCCTGCACCGGCAAAATATCCGAGTAAAGCTATCCAAGTAATCTTTTTGACGTACCAGAAGAAGTCTATTTTCTCTATTCCCATAGCAGCAACACCTGCAGCCGAACCTATAATAAGAGCACTGCCACCTGTTCCGGCTGCATAAGCCAAGAATGTCCAGAAGTGAGAGTTGGTCGGGAATACAGACAAATCGAACATGCCTTGAACCGCAGCTACTATAGGCACATTGTCAACTATAGCCGACAATAAACCAATTAGTATTACAACTACATTCATATTACCCACGGTTGTCATAAGCCAGTCGGCAGCTTTACCTAACACTCCAACCGATTGAAGACTGTGAACTGCTAATAAAATTCCTAAGAAGAACAATATACTCGGCATATCAATACGACCTAGCGAATGTGGAATAGATAAAGCTCGTTTATGTTGAGCCGGCAAGTTTTTGTGTTTCAATTCGGTAAACAACCAAATTACTCCCAACGATAGCATCATGCCAATGTACGGTGGCAAGTGGGTAAAAGTTTTAAAAATAGGAACAAATACCAATCCGCCAACTCCTAGTATAAGCATTGTTTTTTGCTGCGAATACGATAATATTGCAGCCGATTCGCTAACTTTTACTTCGGGTCTTTCAACCTTTCCTTTAAGTATAAGCGACAAAACTATTAACGGAACTACTATACTTATCAATGAAGGTACAAACGTTTCAACTATTATATGCCCAGCTGTAATTTGGTTACCAATCCATAGCATTGTTGTAGTAACATCTCCCATTGGCGACCATGCTCCGCCCGAATTTGCAGCAATTACAACCATTCCAGCAAAAAACAATCTTTGTTCGCGGTCTTTAATAAGTTTTCCTAACAAAGAAACCATTACAATTGTCGTTGTTAAATTGTCTAAAACAGCTGATAAAAAGAAAGTTATAAACGAAATTATCCATAACAGCTTTCTTTGGTCGGTTTGGGTAATACGCGAAGTTATAACATGAAAACCATTGTGCGAATCAATGGTTTCGACAATAGTCATGGCTCCCATAAGGAAAAATAATATTTCGGCAATTTCGCCCAAATGATGACGAAGCTCAGTATTGACAAAACCAATATCGTCGCTAAAAATTATAAATACAAACCATAATATTACGCCTGTAAGTAAAGCCGAAGCCGTTTTGTTGACGTGGATAGAATGTTCGGTAGCAATTGCAGTATATCCTAATACAAAAATCACTACCATCAGTATTGGCACAAATGTGTATGCTGTTTCAAACATGTTATTTAATTTTTAGTTTATAATTTAATTATTTAGGCTGCAAATGTATAACTATTTTTTTTATTTCAAAATCTCCTTTATGCGACAATTTGGCATCGTGAATTACACTGCCACTGTCGTTTTGTCGCAAACATTGTCTTTTATCGCAATGGCTCTTATTTTGAGTATTGTATAGCGAGAATATTACAAACTAAAAAATAAAAAAAATGGACTTTAATAAATATACAATAAAATCACAAGAAATTATAGTAAAAGCTCAGCAAATAGCTTCGGAAAATAAAAATCAAGCTATTGCTCCTGAACATTTACTAAAAGCCATAATTGACAACGACAAGGAAGTGTTTCAATACATTTGCTCAAAAGTTGGAGGAAATACTAATAATATTGCCAAAAGAACCGAAAGGCTTATAAGTGGCTTGTCGAAAGTTGAAGGCGGGCAACAATACATTTCCGAAGAATTGCAAAAGGTTTTCAAAAAAGCCGAATCGTTAATGCAAGAATTTGATGACGAATTTGTTACAATAGAAATGCTTATATTAGCAATGATTGTAACTCCTAGCGATGTTTCTGCAATATTAAAATCGGAAGGTTTTACCGAAAAAAACACGAAACTAGCAATCAAGGACTTGAGAAAGGGCTCATCGGCGACAAGTGCTTCGGCAGAAGATACTTACAATGCACTTAGTAAATATGCAAAAAACTTAAACGAATTAGCCGCAAAAGGCAAGCTAGACCCTGTAATTGGCAGAGACGAAGAAATTAGAAGGGTATTGCAAATTCTTTCCAGACGAACCAAAAACAACCCTATTCTGATAGGCGAACCAGGTGTTGGGAAAACAGCTATCGCCGAAGGTATTGCTCACAGAATTGAGAGCGGTGACGTACCCGAAAATTTAAAAGATAAGATTGTGTTTTCGCTTGATATGGGGGCTTTAATAGCCGGAGCGAAATATAAAGGCGAATTTGAAGAGCGTTTGAAAAGCGTTATCAAAGAAGTCGTCAACTCCGACGGAAAAATCATATTGTTCATCGACGAGATACACACCTTAGTTGGAGCCGGTGCTTCTGAAGGTGCTATGGATGCTGCAAATATTTTGAAACCGGCACTTAGTCGAGGCGAACTTAGAGCAATTGGAGCAACTACTCTATCGGAATATCAAAAATATTTTGAAAAAGATAAGGCTCTTGAAAGACGTTTTCAAATTGTTATTGTCGATGAACCTGACACAATCGACGCAATATCGATACTTAGAGGTTTGAAAGAAAAATACGAAGTTCACCATAAGGTCAGGATAAAGGACGAGGCAATTATTGCTGCTGTTGAACTATCGCAACGCTACATCACAAACAGATTTTTACCCGACAAAGCCATTGACCTGATTGATGAAGCTGCTGCAAAACTACGCTACGAAATAAATTCCGTTCCGGAAGAATTGGACGAAGTTGAAAGAAAAATCAGACAACTTGAAATTGAGCGAGAAGCTATTAAACGCGAAAAAGATGAGACTAAGCTCGAAATGCTCAACAAAGAAATAGCCAATTTAGACGAAACTCGTCGCTCGCTTAAAGCTACTTGGGAAGCCGAACGCGAACTTGTGAACGGTATTCAGGAACAGAAACAGCTTATTGAAGATTACAAATTTAAAGCCGAAAGAGCCGAACGTGATGGAGATTACGGTCGTGTCGCCGAACTCAGATACGGCAAAATTCAGGAAGCTAAAAATAAATTAGAAGCTCTTAAAAGTCAGTTGGAAGAAAAGCAACAAAACTCGGCTATGATTAAAGAAGAAGTCAGTGCCGAAGAAGTTGCAGAAGTTGTCGCTAGATGGACAGGAATACCCGTAAGCAAGATGTTGCAAAGCGAACGCGAAAAACTTCTACACTTGGAAGACGAACTTCACAAAAGAGTTATCGGTCAGCACGAAGCCATTACTTCAATTTCCGATGCCATCAGAAGAAGTCGTGCCGGCTTAAACGACCCTAAAAAGCCAATCGGCTCTTTTATTTTCATTGGAACCACAGGTGTTGGTAAAACCGAACTTGCCAAAGCCCTTGCCGAGTACATGTTTAACGACGAAAATGCTCTTATCAGAATTGATATGAGCGAATATCAAGAAAAGCATTCGGTATCTCGACTCATTGGCTCGCCTCCGGGATATGTGGGATACGACGAAGGTGGACAGCTAACCGAAAAAGTGCGTAAAAAACCGTACTCTGTTATTCTCTTCGACGAAATGGAAAAAGCTCACCCCGACGTGTTTAATATTTTATTGCAAGTGTTGGACGACGGCGTTCTTACCGACAACAAAGGTAGGACTGCCAACTTCAAAAACACAATAATTATTATGACTTCCAATATCGGGTCACGACTTATTCAAGAAAAACTTGAGATGATGAACGACAGCAACAGAGATGCGATTATAGAAGAAACTCAGGAACAAGTTATCAATCTTTTGAAAAAAGAAATACGACCCGAATTCTTAAATCGTATTGACGAAATTATAATGTTTACTCCGCTGTCAGAAGATGAAATCAAGCAAATTGTGGTGCTACAATTAGACAGAGTTAGCGAAATGCTAAAAGACAATTTCATTACTCTAAAATACACCGAAAAAGCAGTTGACCTAATTGTAAAACACGGCTACGACCCGCAATACGGAGCCAGACCTATAAAACGTTTGATACAAAGAGAAATTCTCAATCAACTTTCAAAGCTAATTTTATCAAACAGCATTAACAAGGAAAAACCTATTTATATTGATGCTGACGATGAAAAGATAATCTTTAATAATTAGTGAATGGTGGTGAGTGATGAGTGATGAGTGGGTGCGGAGGAGTCCTGAGTTCAGAGTTACGAGTCAGGAGTTAGGAGTTGACATACTCAATACTCAATACTCAATACTCAATACTCAATACTCAATACTCAATACTCAGAACTCAAAACTAAAACCACCAATCAATGACCATCCTCCAGACGTTCGCTCGCTTTTGCAAAGCGAGCGGGGTCAGCACTTCGGTCACTGAGTGCCAAGGGCGTATCGAAGTGTCGAAGTGCTGAAAAAAAAATTATTTTATCCATTTTCGGCATTTCGATACACCGATATTTCGCTCCGCTCAATATCGGCACTCAATGACCGAAAATGTCAGAACTCAAAACTCTATACTCAATACTCAGAACTCTACTCTTCCTCCTCATCAGCGTTCTTATACAGCTTATATCCGCCATAGGCTCCGGCAAGAGTTAGCAATACTACAAGACCGCTACCTATTGGAGCTCCTCCTCCTACAATACCATTCTTTCCTCCATCAGTAGCTTCAGTAGGCGGTTTAGGTGGCGTGGTAGATTGTGCCGATAAATAATATTGCACACCAAAGGTTAATACTGCTATTAGTAAGATTGTTTTTAGTGTTGTTTTCATATCTGATGTTTTTTTTGTTTTTAATTGAATTAGCTGTTGGCTGTTAGCTGTTGGCTGTTAGCTGTTGGCTTTTAGCCTTTAGCTATTAGCTGAGTTACGCTAATGGCTAATGGCTACTAACGGGTAACAACGACCTTTTTATTAACAGCTTGCACTGAATTCACCACACTAACAACATAAACACCCGAAACTACAGGTGCTTGGGTTACGAAAGTGTCGGTTAAGTAAACAGAGTTGCTGCTTACTAACTTGCCTTGCATGTCGTAAACGTTGACCATAGTTTTGGTGTTTTGCATGCTTGGTACGCTCACAATTATCTGATTGTTGCTATTTACATAAATCATGTTTTCGTCTGCCAAATCGTAAGGTGTGGAATAGACTGCGTTTACGAGTTTTAATTCAAAACGGTTGTCGCTGTCAGTGTTGGCGTGATTGAAAGTGTAAACAGGATTTTGACGTAGGTTTACGCTTCTGTTTTCCTTTTTGTCAATCAGGTATGGAGTAATATTGCTTTGTAGGCTTCTGTTATCGGCTACAAACTGAACTTGCGTTGATGCGTTCAGAGTAAAGCTAAGCGGTATTACTGTTTCGTAACGATTTAACGGCAGGGTATTAATAGTAAGGTTTTCATTGTCGGCACTGATACTGCTAAGTTGCGGTGCTTCTTCCGAACCTATCATTTTAACCATATCGCCTTCATCTGTGCCTAAATTCCATTTGTTATCTATAACAAACAGTATCTCGTCCTGCAACTGATTGCCATTTGCGGCTATACGCAACTTGTTAGGTTGATTGCCCGTGCTATAAAAAGGTGTTAATTTGTCTGCTCTATTGCCTACTCTACATTTGTTGGTAAGTGACAATGTACCCGCACTTGTGGCTTTAACGAAAAACGCCTGTCCTATGGAAATAGTATCGTAATTTGTGGTTGTACCCGTTCCGGCAGGAACGTTATAAGCTTTGTAGTTGCCATTATCCCATACCCAAAAACCGTATGATAAACTAGTTGGAAAATTCTCAATTTCCGAAAAATCTATATGAGATGGAAAAGGATTAGGCACAAAGTTAAATCCTTTATCGGCAGCCGTAGATGTGTATGGTATTGGGAAGAAGCCGTAATTAAAAGTACCGTCAAAATTGTAGGTTATACTGGCACCTGGATAGTATATCAAATATCCCCTGTCTGCATACAATTGGGTATTGGTAGCCGAACCCATACCTTCCCATTGATTGAGTGTTTCGTTAAATTTGTACAAGTAAGAGCCATTGAATAAGTTACTAACAAGATTTGTTCCTTGTTCAAGCGGAACACTAACACCGTGGTAGCAATTTGCCGTGAGAATCGTATTGCCCGAAATATATCTCTTTATATCTCCGGCTGTTATAAAGTCGTGCATAAGCGCACCCGTGCCTGTATTATCGCTTAGGATATTAAAGCTGACAGTTCCATCTTTTGTAGGCGATTTATCTACAGCCATACCGGCAATACCTAAGTTGGAATTAGGATTAATTGTAAATGTTGTGTTTCCCGATTTTTTAAGTATTACATTGTTTACGTTATTTAACTTTGAATTTACGCCAACACAGTTATTAACATCTACACTGTTATTATTAATAATAAGATTGAATGTACTATCATTAGAATCGCTTATGGGGACATCATAGCTGGCGTCCAGACCGGTATTGGTGCTCTGTGTTAAAGCCGAACCAAATCCTCCTATGTTGCCAAAATAATCCTTTTCCTTTACTACCCATTCGCTATTTTCGGCTGTTGTCCCGAAAGAGCCTTTGGGCATATAATTACCTTTAGTTACATTTAGCTTGCGTAACAGGGTTTTGTCTTTTGTTGCATTAGCCACACCTGCAACTTCCCAAGCTCCACTAGCAGGATTATCTCCTATCTTTCCAAACAAATCGCAGACTACTCCATCGTAAAAAACTTCTATAGCACCGTCTCCATCAACATATTCGAAGAAATATGAATAATATTCATTGCCATAATCTTTAATACTTGCGTTGGCATTATAATGATATAAAACATAAACATCGCCTGCGGCAAGGATTATATTATTAAAAAGCCAATCTCTATATGTAGCATCAGGTTGAGTAACACGAATTTTCAATTTAATCAAATTAATATTACTTCCTGTACCGTTGTATATTTCTAAGGCTTTGTTATTGCCTGTACCTACTATATATTCGGTAATAAATATTTTGGGTACTTCCGTAGCATCTACAATACTGAATGTTTCACTTTGTGCCGAATAATCATCGGAAATACGTGTAATTTTAATCTTACAGTCGTTGCTTCCATTCTGTGTAATATTCCAAGTCCAAGCTCGGTTTTCTACGGGAACAGAAGCTGCTAGCTCTTCCCATACAGGATTAGCAGCAGATGCGTTGCGAGTAAGTTCAATTTTTGCGTTACCAGATGCTATACCATTTACACCCCACAATATATCTTGTGAAGTACCTTGAACCCATTTGCTGAGCGTGTTAGGATAATTAACACCTATATATTTTTGTACAACATTAAAAATTGCACTCTCCGAAATTTTTCCACCTGCTGTTAATTTAATTCTGTACGAATGGGGAGTCTGATTATTAGGCACATACCAATCCCAAGAACCATTGCTTATTGGTATGTTTTCTGCTATAGTTACCCATTCTGTGCCTGATGTTACATCCTTCAATTCAATTTTAACATCATGGGTGATACCTACATGTGCCCAAGTAATATTATAGGTTGTGCCGTATTGCCAATTGTCCCACGCTTTTGGGGAAATAACGGATATTGACGGAACCGGAGTAACCGCAATTTGAAGGTCATCTATAGCAAGTAGTGCGTTACTACCGGTTGCCAAGTCGTCTGTCCAGCGTATCCACATATAATCGCCCTGTTCCCATTCAAGGTTTATGCTGCTTGCGTTAATAGCTTGCCTGTTTGCAGCCAAATTGCCATCTACACCCTGACCACTGTTATCACCTGTTAGAATTTCATTAAGGTTGAAATCATTTATATTTGTCCATGTTCCATCGTTAAGGTTTGTAGCATCAAAGCTGATTGCAAATTGGCTAGACTCATTGTTGCTATTATTTCCGGTACGCCATTGCTCGCAAAAACCCGAAAAGTTGATTTTTGTAATTCTTGAGCCAGTGTTGTTTTTAAAGACGGCTCCAAAACGAGGTTGTATATCTCCTGCTCTTGTTCCCAAAGCTCTGTCGGCTTCGTTGGTTGTACCAACGTTGAAGGCGCCTACAACATCCGGCGTGCCATTGGAAACTTGCAACGCAAGCGGGTCGCCGGTCGCTTTATTTACTCCTTTCCAACCTGTCAAATAAGTTGTTCCGTCGGGTAATAAGCCGTCGAAATTTTCGTCGTAAATTAAATTGTTTGCATCGAATGTAAATGCTACTAGTTCGGATGATGGACTTATAATATCAAATATTCCACTCTCCGCCACTTTTGCTCCTGCTGTTAATCTGATTTTATAGCCGGAACCTGAAGGCAGCCCGACAGGAATGTTCCATGTCCAGGAACCATTAGTTGCAGTTACGTTTTCTGCTAAGGTGCCCTGAACACTACCATAAACATTTATCAATTCAATTTTAATATTATCGGAAATACTTACTTGTTTCCATGTAATGTTGTGAGTTGAACCATTTTCCCATTTAGCTCCTGCTTTGGGACAAGTAACGGTTAGTATAGGGTCTGCCAAAGTTGCCGTAACTGAAAGGTCATCAATAGCTAATAGTGCGTTGTTGGCTGGTGCTTGGTCGTCATTCCAGCGTATCCATATATTGGTGCCGGTTTGCCAGTTAATATTATTTAAAGTTGCACTAATTTCTTGTCTGTTGGCAGGCAAGTTGCCGTTCAGTTTTTCGCTACTGGTATTCCCTGTTTGAATTTCATAAAGGTCGAAGCTGCTTACTGGTGTCCATGTGGCACTAGTATCATTTAGGTAAGTGGCATCGTAGCTAATTTCAAATATATGGCGTTCGTCAAAAGTTGAACCTCCAAGCATACTTCCCCCAGCTCGCCATTGTTCACACACACCGGTAAAGTCTAATTTTGATATAGTTTTGCCGGTGTTGTTTTTAAATACAGCTCCAAAAGTCGGAACAGTTACTCCATAATAGGAAATTGATCCCATGGCTCTGTCGCTTTGTCCCGATTCGCCGACATTGTGCATACCTGCATTACCACTAGAACCGTCGGAAACTTGTAACGGAAGTAGTGCACCTACCAGTGGTGTATTATTGCCGTGTTTTTTATATCCCGTCCAACCCGTAGGGTAGGATGTTCCGGTGGCGCCCATGCCGTCGAAATTTTGATTGTAAGTCATGTGGTCAATATCAAATATGTGTGCAAACCCTTCGGGAATAACCTTAATTTCAGGAGTAACCGTAATACTAAGGTCATCAATAGCAAGTAATGCGTCATTACCAACATCATCTTTGTCTGTCCAGCGTATCCACATATTGCTGCCTTGTTGCCACTGCGCATTTTCGTAAGTTGCACTTATACTTCGCCTGTTTTCAGACTCGTTACCGTCTATACTTTGTGATACACCAAAATCATTTCTAATTTCTACAAGGTCAAAACTATTTACTCTTGTCCAGGTAGCATCAACATCGTAAAGGTCGGTAGCGTTAAAGCTAATTTCAAACTCTATAGTTTCAATAACAAAACTAGAACTTCCGGTACACCACTGTTCGCAAACACCCGAGAAGTCGATTTTGGTAATTTTATAGCCGGTATTATTTTTAAATACAGCTCCAAAAGCCGGTATTATAAAGTCACTAGCTCTTGTTCCCAAAGCTCTATCGGTCCAATCCCAATAATAACCTGGATCAAAACCAACAAGGATAATGCCACTAAGTCCGACTGGATTACTGTTTTTACATTCTAATGGAATAGAATCGCCTATTCCGTATCGGTGCCACGTACCACCTACTTTAATTCCCTTCCAACCTGTTGGATAAAATGCATAGGGGAATTCCGGGATAGTAAAATTTTGTGTGTAAGTTACATTGCTAAGGTCAAACGTGTGTGCTACTGTTTGTCCGTAAGCAGTAGAAACGCTACATAAGTACGTACATACACACAATAAACATGAGAGTAATAATGTTTTTTTCATAGTCGGATAAATTAATTAAATGGGTTTATTATTAATGGGTTTACTATGTTATTTTTTAGTTGTTTTTTACTTTTAAAATACTGCAACTGTTTTAATTTTAACTAAATACAAAAGTATATTTTTTTTATTTTCAAATGCAAAAAATTATTAAGTTTTTTTTTGGTTTTTTAGCCGTTGGCTGGTGATGGGTGATGGGTGATGGGTGATAAGTGATAAGTGATGAGTTACGAGTTACGAGTTAGGAGTTAGGAGTTGGGAGTTGGGAGTTGGGAGTTATGAGTTAGGAGTTACAGCACTTCGGTCACTGAGCTCGTGCCCACCGAGCGTAGCCGAGGTGTCGAAGTGCCGAAGTGCTGCAGTGGCTGAAGACCCGAGATTTTCGGCATTTCGCTTCAATAGCCGTGCCTTTAAAGACACGGCTATTGAGAAAGACACAACACTCTATTCTCCATTTTCGGCATTTTGGTGGCTGAATTTACTGAAGCCCGATACACCGATATCTCGCTTCGCTCAATATCGGCACTCAATGACCGAAAATGTCGAAACTCGTAACCCGCAACACGCACCACGCAACCTGTCAAATAAAAGTAAAAAAGCATAATTTTACCCCAAAATGCTTAATTTTGCATTATGAACATCACCGAAAACAAGCATCGTTATCTTGTGCATTTAGCTTTCGACGGCACAAACTATCATGGTTGGCAAAAGCAGCCTAACGCTCCTACAATACAGGAGACAATAGAAGATGCTTTGAGCAAAATCACCAAACAAGAAATAATACTTATTGGATGCGGAAGAACCGATACAGGTGTTCATGCCCGAAAGTTTTTTGCTCACTTCGATTGCGACGGTTTTTACACTCCGCAAGAGCTCTCACAACTGACTTACAAGTTAAATGGCTTTTTAGACGAGGATATTGTCATTTTTTCAATAAATAAAGTCGATAATTCCGTGCACTCACGCTTTTCGCCAATCAGTAGAGAGTACAAATATTATATCATCACAAGCAAAGACCCGTTTAAGTATAACTACGCATATAAAATTACCGTACCTTTAGACATTGAAAAAATGAACGCAGCTGCAAAACTTCTGATAGGCTCAAAAGATTTTCAATCTTTCAGTAAAGTAAACACGCAGGTTAACAATTTTATTTGCACCGTATTTGAGGCGTACTTCACCAAAACCGACAATGAAATAGTATTTACAATATCAGCTAACAGGTTTTTGCGAAATATGGTAAGAGCTATTGCCGGCTCTCTCATTGATGTCGGACTAAGCAAATGTTCTATAGACGATTTCAGCCAAATTATCGAAAGTAAAGACAGATGTAGCGCCGGACTTTCGGTTCCTGCAAAAGGGTTGTTCCTAAACGACGTGGTTTTTGAGTAGTAGAGATGAGTTTGTTTACAAATCATAGCCATTAGCTGTTGGCTGTTAGCTATTGGCTATGGTCGTTTGCTAATAGCCAATGGCTAAAAGCTAAAGGCTAAAAGCCATTAAACCACGTACCACACAACACCGACCACTAACCACCAATCACTATCCACTAATCACTATTTCCCATATTAACTTTACATTAATTGGTACTTTGTGCTTAAAATTTTAAGAAATAGATTATTTTTGTTTGAAATAAACGCAATATGGGATTAAAAAAAGGAGATAAGGTAAGATTTTTGAATACAACCGGTGGAGGAATTATCGTTAAGCAACTCAATAGCTACATGGTTTTGGTTGAAATTGAAGATGGTTTTGAAGTACCCGTCTTAATGAACGAAGTTGTGAAAATTGGAGAATCTACACCGGCAAGCCGAATATTTTTGCAGGAAGATGAAAGAAAAGCTCAACGTAATCAGGAAGAGCAACATAAAGCTGTAAGACAAGATAGTAAAAAACAAGAAACCGCTTGGGAAGTTGAAAAAGATTACACTTTGGAAGATGAACAAACCTACATGAGTATAAAGCCCGATAATGACGTGGAAAAGGGAATTTACTTAGGTTGGTTTCCTGTTGATATTGAAAAAATTCAGATAAGCGACGTAGAAATTGTTCTTTTCAATTACACCAATTGCGAAATTATTTATTCAATATTTCTGCAAAAAACCAAAAGTGGATTCATTGGTTACGACTACGGCACTATTCCGGCAAACAACTGCCAAGTCATCGACGTAATAAAAGCCGACAAACTTGATATGTGGCAAAAAGGAGAAGTGCAAATAATTTTCTTTCACGAAAAAACCAAAGCCATTCAAGCTCCGCATTCGGTTACTTTTAATTCCAAAATCTCACAAATCACCGATGTTGCTAATTTGCAGGCTTTCCCAATTTACAAACAACAAAAAGGCATAATTCACACTTTGTACAGAACCGCAAGTGCCGAGGAAAAGCAAAAACTCGTAGAAGAAAGCAAATATGGCGCTGTACTGAAACAAAAAAACAGTTCGGTGTTCGAGATTAGTCCCATTGTCAACCAATTCAGAATAGACGACGATACTGCCGAAGTTGACCTGCATATTTCAAAACTGTTGCCCGATTTTTCTAAAATGAAAGCTAAAGATATTCTACAATATCAGCTATCTTTTTTCGACAAGGTTTTGTCGAGCGCAATAGCGTACAACTACAAGAGACTCATTGTTATTCACGGGATTGGCAACGGAGTATTAAAAAATGCAATTCTTAACAGAGTTAGTGTCAACGGCGATATTGAAGTTAAAGACGCTCCATTTGCCAAGTACGGTTACGGAGCAATTGAATTATTCATAAATTATTAAGCAATGTACAAAAAGACTTGTGTAATTATAATTTCCTTACTGCTAATCTGCTGTTCGCTTGAAATAGCGGCTCAAATACAAAGCCCGGGAAATCCGTTTTTGTACAATACTCTTAAAACACAAAAACGTTCTATTTCTTGCATAGAAATAGAAACACCCGATATTAAGAAGTTGCAAGAAGAAGATTTATCGGTTCAGGATTGCATTTTGAAAAAAGACCGTTTGGGGATTGTCTTACCACAAAACACCGATATCAGCAATACAGTTTACAAACACCGCAATGCCAACGGAACGCACTCGTGGATAATTGCCATAAAAGCCGATAATGCCACAGCCTTAGGTGTTAGTTTGAAATACGATAATTTTCCAAGCGGAAGTAAGTTGTACTGTTTTTCGGAAGATGGAAATTACATTTATGGAGCTTTTGACTTAGCTCAGTTATCTGACAATGAAATAACAATCAGACCTATACCCGATGAAACCGTTTATATTGAAATCGACTTTGTAAAAACTCCACCCACAAATGCTACTCTGGTATTGCAAGATGTCTCGTTTTTTTACAAAAACTTGCTGAACGGCGACAGGAACGGCGAATCTGACTTTTGCCAAGTAAGTGTAAATTGTAGTGAAGGTAACAACTTTCAGCTTATTAAACGAAGTGTGGTAAAGCTCCTTACTTGTGTTGAAGGAATGTACTACTACTGTAGCGGAAGCGTGGTGAACAACACCGCCAACGACTTTATGCCATACATTCTAACTGCCGGACACTGCGGAGCATTAAATAGTCAAACTGTGTTATCTCAACTAGATAAAAACAAATGGGTGTTTTATTTCAATTACGAATCCGATTGTAATAGCGATGTTCCGCCAAACTTCGACCAAACAATGGTTGGAATGGATATCGTTTCGCAAAGCGACTTTATAGATGATGACGGTTCGGATTTTTTACTCTTAAAACTTAAGCATAGCATTCCCGAAGCCTACAACGTATATTTTTCCGGTTGGGACAGAACCGAAACGCCATCGCCATACGGCGTTTGCTTGCATCACCCAAAAGGCGATTTTAAAAAAATCTCAACCTACGAACAGCCCTGCACCAACGATAATTGGAGCGCTACAGCAAATACTCATTGGGGTGTAACTTGGGTTGAAACCCAAAACGGACACGGCGTTACCGAAGGCGGTTCTTCCGGAAGTCCTTTGTTTAACAACAATAATAAAATTGTTGGAGTTCTTTCAGGTGGAAACTCATCGTGCAGTTCGCCTAACGAAAAAGACTATTTCGGGAAATTTTCGTATTCGTGGAAATCCAATGGCAGTAATTCCTACAAGCAACTCGCACCTTGGTTAGACCCGATAAATTCAGGAAACCCAATACTAGACGGCGTGTTCAACTCCAATCATATCATGCCTTTAATCTCGGTTTCTAATAATATTGTAGCTATAGATAATAGCATCAACTTTTTTGATGTTTCTACCGGAAATCCGACAAGTTGGCAATGGCACTTCGAAGGTGCTACGCCACAAACATCTACCGAAAAAAATCCTACAAATATTACATACAAGGAACACGGCTCTTTCGATGTAAAATTAGTAGTTAGCAACGATATCTCAACCGATTCGATTTTGCTCAGAGATTGGATAAAAGTGTATTATCCGTTTTATCCAAACCCAACCGTAAACGGCTACATCAATGGAATAGCCGATAACAATTACGACCTGAAAATATTTGCAATAAATGCAAACGGAAGAATAATGAGAGAATGGATTTTCCCCAAAAACTCATTCTCTAATCCGTTTACCATCAAACTGCCGGAATACAACGGAATGCTGTGGCTTAAAGTTATTTCAAAAAACAATGTTCAGGTTCATAAAATAATTTCAATACAAAAATAAACTCATGACTGACTCTTTTATATCATCATTAATAGGAAAATCGCATTACTCGTCGGAATTAAAAGATGTTTCGTCCAAAATATTAAACTCGCAACGCATTACTAAGTCGGAAGCTGTTTTGTTATACCAAAACTCCGATTTGGCTCTTTTGGGCTCACTTGCAGACCTCAAAAACAAACAAATCAACGGCAACAACGTTTATTACAATCGAAATATCCACGTTGAGCCAACCAACATATGTGTACACAATTGCTCGTTTTGCTCGTATTCGCATCATCATAGCACAGCTTTTGAATTATCTGTCGATGAAATGTTGGAAAAAATCAAACCTGTTTCCGACAATATAACCGAAGTGCATATTACAGGCGCGGTTCACCCCGAAAGAGATATAAACTACTACGCAAACCTTATAAACGCTGTAAAACAAATTGCTCCAAACGTACATATTAAAGCATTTTCGGCTGTGGAAATAGAATATATGTGCAATAAATCGGGAGTGGGATTTGGCGAAGGATTGGAACTTTTGAAGAAAAACGGTTTGGGTTCACTGCCCGGTGGCGGTGCAGAAATTTTAGATGATGAAATAAGAAGCAAAATTTGTTCACATAAAACAAACTCAAACAATTGGTTGGAAATACACAGACAAGCACACAAAATTGACATTTTTTCCAATGCAACCATACTTTACGGACATATTGAAAACGTTAAAGACCGCATTAATCATTTGGGAAAAATAAGAGAACTGCAAGATGAAACCAAAGGTTTTAACGCTATTATTCCGCTAAAATACAAGAGCAAAAACAACTCTATGAGCCATTTGGGTGAAGTCAGCTTAGTTGATGATTTAAAAATGTTTGCGATTTCTCGTTTGTTTTTAGACAACGTACCGCATATAAAAGCGTATTGGCCCATGTTCGGAAAACAAAACTCCTTGCTGGCTCTTTCGTTTGGAGCCGACGATTTAGACGGAACCGTAAACAATTCGACCCAAATTTATTCGCTGGCAGGAGCCGAAGATACAAACCCCGATTTCACCGAAGAAGAAATTAAAAAAGCTATTACAGAGGTAGGAAAGACTCCCGTTGAAAGGGATTCATTATACAACACAATTAAAAAACACAAATAATAATATGAAAAAGAAGAAAAACAAAAATGTTGAGAAAAACGCCTTAGCAAATCAGGTGTTTGAAATTTTTGTGCAAAATAAAGACCGAAAACTAAATTACCGCCAAGTCGCATCGTTGATGCAAATAAGCAGCAAAGACGAAAAAGAGGCTGTTCGTAGCGCAATAGAATTGCTTTGCAGGCAAAATTCACTCGTAGAAGGAAGTAGAGGCAAATATTACATAAATCCCAAATTGCTTGCAGCTATCGACAAGGCAAATAGCGTTGTCGGCGAGGTAGAAATGAAATCTAGCGGCAAGGCGTATATAATAAATACCGGACTCGACGAAGACGTATATATTGCTCCCAACAATACCAACAAGGCATTAGACGGCGACAAAGTCCGCGTTGAGTTGTTCCCACGTCGCAAAGGCAAAAAGACCGAAGGCGTTATCGTTGAAGTATTGCAAAGAGCTAAAAAACAATTTGTTGGTATTATCAGAATTAGCAAACATTTTGCCTTCTTGGTCGCCGATAATATTACCGTAAAACGAGATATATTTATCCCGAAAACAAGTTTGATGGGAGCCAAAAACGGTCAGAAAGTTGTTGTAGAAATAACCGATTGGCAACCCGAAGCCAACAATCCCGAAGGTAAGGTCGTTAGCGTGTTGGGAAATCCTGGCGATAATAAAGTTGAAATGCAGGCTATTTTAGCCGACGCCGACTTCCCGCTCTGCTTTTCCGACGAAGCCGAAAAACAAGCCGAAAGTTTTAAATTGGATATTAAAACGGAACTTGTTAAGCGAAAAGACTTCAGAGACGTTTGGACTTGCACAATAGACCCCGAAACCGCAAAAGATTTCGACGACGCTCTTTCGATAAAAGCTATTGACAACGATACATTCGAAATAGGAATACATATTGCCGACGTTTCGTTTTTTGTAAAACCGGGTACTCCTATCGATAACGAAGCCTACGAAAGAGCTACGTCAGTATATATGGTCGATAGAACCATACCTATGCTACCCGAAGCTCTATCAAACAATATGTGCTCACTTGTACCAAACGAAGACAGGCTTTGCTTTTCGGCTGTTTTTAACATTACAAAAGATGGTAAAATCAAGAAGCATTGGCTTGGCGAAACTGTTATTCGTTCCAACGTCAGATACAATTACGAACAAGTGCAAAACATTATTGAAGGTGCAGATAGTGAGTTTAAAGACCAAATTCTTCAACTGTTCAAAATTTCTGAAATACTCAGAGCCGATAGATTTAAAAAGGGTGCAATTAATTTTAACACACAAGAAGTTGAGTTTGTTCTCGACGAAAATGCCAAACCAATCGAGATAAAAATAAAAGAACAAAAAGAATCTAATTGGCTCATAGAAGAATTTATGCTTTTGGCTAACAAAACTGTGGCTAGTCTTATAGGCGAAAAGAGAAGCAACAATCAGAACCCTAAAACCTTTGTTTATAGGGTACACGACGAACCTAACGTTGAAAAGTTATCGAATTTTACCGAGTTTCTGAAAAAGTTGGGTTATTCATTCCAAACTAAATCAAAAAGCAATATCACTAAAAGCTTTAATTCTTTGTTTACCGAAATTGCAGGCAAAGGCGAAGAACGTATGATTGAGAAAATTGCGCTTCGCACCATGTCAAGAGCCGAATACTCAACTTCAAACATCGGACACTACGGCTTAGGCTTTAAATATTACACCCACTTTACATCGCCCATTCGTCGCTACCCCGACCTTATGGTTCACCGACTTATAAAATCTTACCTTAAAGGTAAAAAAAGCGTCGATCAGGAAGAATACGAGCAATATTGCGTACACTGTTCCAAAATGGAAAATAGAGCTCAAAATGCCGAACGCAACAGCGTTAAATATAAGCAGGTTGAGTATATGTTAGATAAAAAAGGACAAGTTTTTGAAGGCGCAATTTCGGGAGTTAGCAAGTGGGGAATTTTTGTAGAAATTAAAGGCAATAAATGCGAAGGTCTTGTGTCTATGCGACTTTTAGATGACGACTACTACTTTTTAGATGAAGATAATTATCAGATTATCGGACAAAGGAACGGAAAAACATACAGACTTGGAGACGATATTACAATTAAAGTCATTAATGTTGACTTGCAACGCAGATACTTAGACTTTGACATCGTTGACGACAAATAAAACAATTAACAATTTTTTTCTTATAATTAAAGTACTTTTGCATAGAAATTGCAAATAAAAAAAATGAAACTCAATATAACTATTAATTTTTCGACTAATAAACACCTATTAATCAACAAACTAAAACAAATGAATATGAAATACTTATTTGTATGCTTAATTGCAATTACTTTTTCAACGGCTTGCCAAAGTAAAGTTAAATCGGATAATATAAAAACCGAAGATGGAATAACTTTAATAAGCGATACGACCAACATCGAACAACAAAACCAAGTCGGTTACGATAAAGCCGACATTGATAGTAAAACAAACACCGGCAATAAACCGCCAAAATCAATACCTATAGTCGATTTTTCGCTTGGCGTTCCTACGTTGGTTGGTAATGATAATTCTGAACATCAACTTTTTTTATCAGAAAACATTAAAGAGGGTGTTAGCTTGGCAAAAAGCGGCGAAACCACAAAAGCTCTTAAACTGTTTAAAAAAGAAGAAAAAGCTAATCCCAAAAACCATTATGCTTGGTATTATGCCGCTCTAACTCACTACAGTGGAGGCAATACCGAAGAAGCCATAGAAATTTTAAATGATGCTATAGCTAAGTTTCCTGATACTTGGCACTTATTTCTTTTGAAAGGTAAAATATATTACGACTTAAAAGAGTACAAAACTGCATTAGAAAATTACGACAAGCTTTTGGAGATATCTCCTAATCATCGCGAAGGCTTGGAAAATAGAGCAAACATACACTTATACTTAAAAAATTATGAAAAGGCTGCTGCCGACTACGAGAGGTATGATATAAATTACCCTCCAAATTCCAAAATGTACTACAACATGGCATATGCACAAGCTCAATTAGGAAGATACGAGGATGCTGAAATGAATTTTACGTATTCAATCCAACATAATAGGAATTATTTGTCGGCATACCTCAACAGAGGCAACACATACATGATGCTGAAAGAATATGAAAAAGCAATAGAAGACTATGATTTCGTTATTTCCAACGATGCAAAACACGTTAATGCTTATTTCAACCGCGGACAAGCAAAACTTATAATTAACTTAGACCCGTGCCCCGATTGGCAAAAGGCTTTTGAACTAGGAAGCGAAGATGCTAAAATGATGTTGGATAAATATTGTGATAAGAAGTAGGTGCATGAAGTTATAGCCGTTAGCTCTTAGCTTTTGGCTATTGGCTTGGTCTAGCCAACGGCTAAAAGCTAACAGCTAAAAGCCAAGAAAAGGAATAATATTTGTAGTACAACATCAGTAACAACATATTAAAACCATGGACATATTCTTAATCGTACTCGGTGCAATATTAATGATTGTAGGTATTTTAGGTAGCGTTTTGCCTATTTTGCCTGGTCCTCCACTTTCGTTTGTAGGTTTGTTGTTACTACAATTTAGCTCAAAAGCTCCTTTCGATTTAAGATTCTTTATCATCTGGGGAGTTCTTACTGCTATTGTAGTTCTGTTAGATTATCTTGTTCCTATATGGGGTGCTAAAAAAATTGGCGGTACCAAAGCAGGCTCTCGAGGTGCAACAGCCGGATTAATATTAGGACTGTTTATTCCTCCCTGGGGTTTGATAATAGGACCTTTTATTGGTGCCTTCATAGGCGAATTTATCAACAGCTCCGACCTTAATATTTCGTTTAAATCAGCTTTAGGCTCTTTTGTGGGATTTTTAGCCGGAACTTTCATGAAACTTGCCGTTACTATTGGTATGGCATTCTACTTCGTAAAAGCTCTTTTTTAACATATATTATATATAGATTTTTTCAGATATATCCTTTGAGATGAAAAAAAGTCTTATTTTTGTAGGAAAATAAATTACTAAACTACATTTATAAATCATGAAAAACTTAACACTAATCTTAACTTTAATTTTTGGTCTCCTATTTATTAACTCTTGTACAAATAATTCGGAAGACGAAAAAGGCTCACTTACTATCAAATTTAGCCACTTGATTGATAACAACGAAATTATTTTCGACTCTATTATTTACGTTAATGAAGCCGGTAACCGCTACGAAGTCAACGAAATTCAGTATTTCATTTCTGACCTTAGCTTAATTTCAAATTCGGGCGAAAAGCACAATTTAATCAACGACCAAAGCATTCACTACATCGACTCCGACATTCCGGAAACAATGCAATGGCTCGCATCCAACGACTTGCCTGTAACCAAATACGACAGTCTCGTCTTTACCTTCGGCTTATCGGAAGCCAATAACACAAGTTTCAGATTTGTAAATCCGCCCGAACGAGATATGGTATGGCCCGAACTATTAGGAGGTGGCTACCACTACATGAAACTCAATTGCAAGTGGTTAGACCCCAATTCTGATAGGAAAAACGCCAATTTCCACTTAGGAATAGCCAAAAAATCTAGCACGGAATTTAAACATTACTACTTTAAAGTAACATTGCCCATAAATCTTAATGCAAAAGCCGATGATTCAAATACTATAACCCTAGTAATGAATGTTCAAAATTGGTTCAAGAATCCAAATATTTGGGATTGGAACGTTATTGGAGGAGGCATAATGGATAATCATGATGCAATAAAAATGGGTTGCGAAAACGGACACGACGTATTCAGTATAAAAGCTAACTAACAATGAACAAAATAAAAACTCTAAGTCTATTTGTCTTGCTGTTAGGTGTTTTGTTTTCGTGCAAAAAACCACCCGAACCGCATATTACAACTCCTTACGAGTTAGAAATACCTCGTTTTTTCCCAACTCGAACAAATATTCCTGTCGATAATCCACTAACAGTCGAAGGTGTTGAATTAGGAAGGTATTTGTTTTACGATGGAAGACTTTCGGGAAGAACCCACGCAGACAGCCTGATGAGTTGCGCCAGTTGCCATAAGCAATCAAGGTCGTTTGATGTTGACCCCAACCAAATTACGTTTCAAAACGGAAGACCCGTTGGACTTGGCGGAACTCCCACACCACACGCAGTTTTACCGCTCATAAACTTGGTATGGAACGAAAGCGGATACATGTGGAACGGTAGTTTTAACAATTCCAACCCCGATAAATACAAAAAAGGTATTGAAGGAATTGTTTATCACACTCTCATCGATCCAAACGAAATCAACGGCGATACAACAGATATAGTAACACTTATACAAAACACAAGTGGCTACCCCGAACTGTTTGAAAAAGCCTTCGGCTCAAAAATAGTAACCGTAGATGGAATTTCTAAAGCCATAGCTCAGTTTGTACGAACTCTTATTTCTTACAACTCTAAATTCGATAAATATTTAAGGGGTGAAGTGCAACTTACAACCGATGAACTTATGGGTTACGAGCTTTTTATGACCGAAGAAGGTGCAGACTGCTTTCATTGCCACGGTGGTGACGGAAATCCGCTGTTTACAACCAATTTGTTTTACAACAACGGAACCGATTCTATCTTCAACGACCCATTCGATAGGTTTTCCGTAACAGGCGTTAGGAGCGATATTGGAGCATACAAAGCTTCAACCCTCAGGAATATAGTCCATACGGCTCCGTACATGCACGACGGTCGTTTTAGCACATTGGACGAAGTGATTGAGTTTTACTCAACAGGAATTGTTGTTTCGGAATTTATACATCCGCTAATGCACCACGCAAACAACGGCGGAACTAAACTTACACCTATTGAGAGGCGACAATTAACAGCATTTTTGAATGCTTTAACCGACGAAAGCTTTATAACTAATCCCGATTTCGGACCACCCACACAACTTCCCGATGGAGCTACTCCTTTGTCAAAGTGAGTGATAGCTATTAGCCGTTAGCCCCCGAAGTCTCGGGGCTGTTGGCAGATAAAGTTAGAAATTAGAAGTCAGAAGGTAGAAATGGGGAATTCACTATTAATAACCACTATTTCTAATTTCTAATTTTTAATTTCTGATTTCTAACTTCTAAAACCCGTAACCCGCAACACCAATCACCAACCATCATTCACCATTCACCATTCACCATTCACCATTCACCAACCACCAATCACCGTTTGAACGGTTGTGCGTATTTTTCAACATCTTGAAGTGTTATCGTATTGCCTGCCATTATAGATAAACGCTCTACAATGTTTCGCAATTCTCTGATATTTCCGTTGTAATGCAGTTTTTGGAGAGCTTGCACGGCTTCATCAGTTATCTTGGGTACATTTCTACCCTGACTTTCGGCAATAGTTTCTAAAAAGTGGGCAACCAAAAGCGGAATATCATCTTCGCGCTCGTTAAGAGTCGGGACATGTATCAAAATAACACTTATACGATGATATAAGTCTTCGCGAAAGCGATTTTCTTCAACTTCTTTCAATAAATTTTTATTGGTAGCCGCAATAACTCTAACATCAACAGGTATTTCCTTCTCGCCTCCCACTCTGGTAATTTTATTTTCTTGCAAAGCTCTTAAAACTTTAGCCTGAGCCGACAAGCTCATATCTCCGATTTCATCTAAAAAAATAGTTCCTTTATGAGCTTGTTCAAAATCGCCTTTTCGCTGCTTTACAGCCGAAGTAAAAGCTCCTTTTTCATGTCCGAATAAAACACTTTCAATAAGTTCCGAAGGAATAGCAGCACAGTTAACCTCAACAAAAGGCTCATCGGCTCTGTTGCTTTTTTCGTGCAACCATCTGGCGACAAGCTCCTTACCTGTACCGCTGGCTCCGGTAATAAGCACACGAGCGTCGGTTGGAGCCACACGCTCAATCATATCTTTTATTTCTTTTATAGACTCCGATTCGCCTATCATCTCGTATTGCTTATTCACCTTGCGCTTAAGCACCTTAGTTTCGTTAACCAAATTAGTCCTATCCAACGCATTTCGTAGCGATACAAGCAATCTGTTCAAATCTAAAGGCTTTGGAATAAAATCGTAAGCACCTATGTGAATAGCATCCATAGCGGTTTCTATAGTCCCGTGTCCGGAAATCATTATAATTGGTGAATCGGTGATTTTCAACAGTTTTTCCAAGACTTCCATTCCGTCAATTTGCGGCATTTTTATATCGCACAAAATAACGTCGAAATGCTCTTTCTCAACCATACTAATTGCCATAAGCCCTTCACTTGCTTCCTCAACTTCGTAGTTCTCGTACTCCAATATATCGCGCAAAGCATTTCTTATAGGAGCCTCATCGTCTATTACTAATATTTTTGTCATTATATTTTTGTTTGATTTTGTAAAAGTAATGATTTTTAAACAAAACTGTTCTTAATTTTATACAAATAGTTTCATATAAAACGATTTTTGCTCTAAATATATTTTAAAAATTTGCTATTTATTATATGAGTAACGAAATTATCTTAACTTTGCAACAGGATATTATATAATTATTTTTGTGCGTAATTATGCCTGACCATAATGTAAAAAGAGTCCCAAAACAGGACATTGACGATGACACGGGTAACGAGTATAAAATTACTTTGTATAATGATAATATTAACACGTTCGACTACGTTATAGATTGTCTGATGACAATTTGTAATCACACTCACGAACAAGCCTCACAGTGCGCAATAATAACGCATATAAAAGGAAAATGTATAGTAAAAAAAGGAGAAAAAGAAGTTTTGGCACGCATGAATAAACAACTTATAATAAAAGGTTTAAAATCAGTTCTATCATAATGAAAACAATAATCAAACACAATTCGAAACTAATAGTTTTACTGTTCATATCGATGCTGTTATATAGCTGCTCAACTGTTCCCATTACGGGAAGAAAACAATTTAATGTTGTTCCCAATAGCCAAATGATACAGTTGGGAGCAGAAGGATACGCATCTTTTTTGAGCTCAAATCCTGCAATAAATCCTCCAACTGTACAATCTATTGAAGTTTCAACGGTTGGGCAAAATATAAGTCGTGCCGTTACACAGTACATGAATCTTAACAATTTATCGCATTTAATTGAAGGTTATAATTGGGAATTTAATACCGTACAAAGCAACGAAATAAATGCTTGGTGCATGCCGGGTGGAAAAATTGTGGTTTATACCGGAATTTTGCCTATTACCGAAGATGCAGCCGGCTTAGCTGTCGTTATCGGACACGAAGTAGCACACGCTGTTGCGCGCCACAGCAACGAAAGAATGAGCCAACAGTTGGCTATTCAGTTGGGCGGTATGACATTGGCTACTGCTATGCAACAAAAACCTCAACAAACTCAAAATATATTTTTGTCGCTTTATGGTATTGGCAGTCAGTTGGGTGCAATGGCTTACTCGCGTAAGCAAGAATATGAAGCCGACAAACTCGGACTTATTTTTATGGCTATGGCTGGATACAACCCCCAAAGAGCTGTTTCGTTTTGGACTAAAATGGCTAACAGCAGTACAGGTACAAAACCTCCTGAATTTTTGAGTACACACCCTAGCGATGCTAAAAGAATTAGTGAAATTCAAAAATTTTTGCCCGAAGCTATGAAATACTACACAGGAAGCAGCACTCAACCCACAAGTACACCGAACACGGGAACGGGTACAGCTACGCCCAAACCTCCTCAAAAATATAATATTAAGATTAAATAACCTCATAAAACATATAACATATGTCGTGGCTACTAATTGTAATCTCTCTAATTATACTGGGAATATTGCTCCTGATGCTTGAGATATTTGTACTTCCAGGCACAACTGTTGCAGGCATAGCAGGAACTATTTTAATAATATATGCTATATGGAAATCGTACTCAGTATTGGGAAGTACTAACGGAACAATAATGTTGATAAGCACCTTGGTTCTGTTGGGCGTGTTTGCCTATCTCACGTACAGATTCGGCAACTGGAAAAAGGTGGCTTTAAAAACATCGCTTGATGGAAAGGTTAACGAAAACGAACTTGACGATATCAATGTTGATGACGAAGGCGTGGCTATATCACGTTTAGCTCCTTCGGGAAAAGCACTTATAAACGACAAAATTTGCGAAGTGCACACCTACAACGAATTTATTGATCAAGACTCAGAAATTAAAGTAATTAACAAAGAAGATAATAAAATATACGTAACACTTAAAAATTAAACTAATATGGAACTTCTAACAATTGCCATTATTGCCATAGCCTGTATAGTTGGCTTGTGGATTATTTTTTACTTTGTACCCGTAGGACTGTGGTTTACAGCACTACTTTCGGGTGTCAGAATTTCTTTACTTCAATTGATATTTATGCGTTGGCGTAAAGTGCCGCCATCGGTTATTGTAACTGCAATGATTAACGCTACAAAAGCCGGATTAAAACTTACACGCGACGAATTGGAAGCTTACTACTTAGCAGGCGGAAGAGTAAAATCGGTTGTAAATGCACTGATTTCTGCCGATAAGGCAAATATACCTTTGGATTTTAAATCGGCAACAGCTATAGACTTAGCCGGACGCGACGTTTTTGAAGCCGTTCAAATGTCGGTTAACCCCAAAGTTATTGATACTCCACCTGTTGCTGCAGTTGCTCGCAATGGTATTCAACTTATTGCAAAAGCCAGAGTTACCGTCAGAGCCAATATAAAACAACTTGTTGGTGGTGCCGGCGAAGAAACTGTTTTGGCAAGAGTTGGCGAAGGTATTGTGTCTTCTATAGGTAGCACAAAAAATCACGGCGAAGTGTTGGCTAATCCCGACTCTATTTCTAAAGTTGTTTTGGCTAAAGGTCTCGACTCAGGTACTGCTTTCGAAATACTTTCTATTGATATAGCCGATATAGATGTTGGTAAAAACATTGGAGCTATATTGCAAATGGATCAGGCTAATGCCGATAAAAATATTGCACAAGCCAGAGCCGAAGAAAGAAGAGCTATGGCTGTTGCTTCCGAACAAGAAATGAGAGCTAAAGCACAAGAAGCTAGAGCAAAAGTTATTGAAGCCGAAGCTGAGATACCTAAAGCTATAGCCGACGCATTCAGAAACGGAAATTTAGGCATTATGGATTATTATAAATTCCAGAATATACAAGCCGATACAAAAATGAGAGAATCTATTGCTGACCCAAAGTTAGGTAAACCTACAAATAGCAAATAATTTTAATTGATAAAAATTTTAACTTTATAAATAACTTTAAAAAATAAAACAATGAAAAAAACACTATTAACAGTATTAATTATTATTACGTTAGGAGCTTCGGCTTTTGCACAAAGCAATTACAACAAATGTGCAAGATTTGGTTTTATGATACCGCTTGAATCGTCAGACATCTACAGTTTATACCCTTTTGACCTCGCATTTGAGTACGTCTTTTTCAACAAAAGTGGGTTTTCTATTGGTGGTGAATTGGGATTTTATTACGGTACTTTCAAATATTTTAATTCTACAAAAGGTTTTGGCGGCTTTAACTTAAAACCATTGGTACATTACAATTTTACCAAAAATTTTGATGCTTTTACCGGCTTTGGTTTATTTATACCCGTCGATTCAGACAGTGATTTGCATTGGCAATTTACCGTGGGCGGCAGGTATTTTTTCACCAACAATTTTGGTGCTCACCTACGTGCTCATTTCGACAACAACTGGCTTGAATTGGGTGTGTCGTACAGGTTTTAAGGCTTGTAGTAGATGTTAAACTAACAAAAGGGACTATCAAATTTAGAATAGTCCTTTTTTTTATCTTCGCATAAGTTCGGTAATATCATGCATTAAGCCATCTTTAACTTTGTAAAGTCTTTGGTTTGTCTGCAACGACTTTAAGCCTCCTAGTTCTTGTTTGTAAGAACCCAATTTTATATAATCGAAATTCTGTGTTTTAACTTTGTTTAGTTTCTCGCAACCCGAATACCAAGCTGTTTTTATGCACAATTCAGATTGCTTTTTAATAAAAACCGATAACTTCTCAACTTCAAACGGATTGGCATCTCCACCCATAAAACATACGCAAGTAATCAAATATCCGTACTTACTCAGCAAATTTAAAATCACAGTTTCGGTCAAAACTTCGCCTATATCTAACCATAGCTGCGGACTATGACATCCTTTGCATTTGTGCGGACAGTTCGAAAGATTTATAGCCAATGTAACCTCGTCGGGAATTTCCTGAAAAACTATATCATAATCGGTGTACTTAAGCATATTGTTCTATTTTTTCCTCAAGTTGAACTTTTTGGTTGTCGCAGTAGTACCTCTGTGCAGCCTCAACCTGACGCGCTGCCGAGAAATTACTAATACGTTTCATGTAACCTATCACGCGAGTTAGGTAGTCAATATTATCGGAACCGCACTTTGGACACTTTTTAAGATACCTTTTGTCAATAGCGTTACAATCGTTGCATACCGTATTTGGAATATTGAAGGTAAAATAGTTGCATCCTTCAATAGCTGCCACACATAGCAATTGTCGGTATTGCTTTTTCGATAAATGTTCTTCCAAATTCATATGAAGTGCCGACCCTCCCGTAAGATGTTTTATATACCTTGAACCATGCAAGCGAAACTTATCTATAACATTTAGCGACTCGTCTTCCACAATATAAAAATAACTGTTGTAGCAACTGCGTGGGACGAAGTAACCGTCTTCTCTGTCCCATTTTGCATGCTTAACTCCAACATTTTCAGCCGGTATCATTTCGCAGTTGAACATTGTTTTAGAAGTACGGTACTTTTTATTGTATCTTTCTACCAATCCCAATACGTCTTGCACAAATTTCAGATAGTTGCTGTTATCTGATATTTGTATGCCTTGGAATTCGGCTGCTTCAACTATTCCGTTTACGCCAATTGTAAGATATTGCCTATCCAAATTGATGTAGCCGGCATCAAAAAGCGGCAGCATCTTTTTATCCTTAAACATGATAAGGTTTTCGTTGTAAGCTATTTGTACTTTATGTACTAAATTGACAACTTTTTCGAGAAAATCTAAATATGGAATCCCAACTTTATCTGCATATTGCACACAACGATTGATATTAATAGTCAGCACACTTTTCGATCCTGTTGAAATTCCTCCCGCACCTAAGGTGTAGCTAAATCCGTTATCCTGAATTTCGTTACGCAACCTGCAACAGCTTGATAATGAATCAGCATTATCGCTCATATATGTAAAAAACGAGTGCCCTTCTGCGTACATTTCTGCAGTGAAATCGCCGTATTCTTCGTCTAACACATCGCCGTCTTTTGTGAGCAAAGCCATTGTCTCGACCGGAAATGTCAGCACCGATCTGGTTCTTTCTTTATTAAACCATTTTATAAACCTTTTTTGCAACCAGTTTAGCGAATCCCAGTGCGGTTTGCTTCCGTCGGGAAAAACAAAGTCGCGGAACAAACTTTCAAAATAGTACTTATCGTAATAAGAAATATTCCAAAAAACTGCCTGAAAATTGCGTGCTCCTGTTGGTTGATTTATGGAATAAATAATCTGCTCGAAAAAATCGCAAATAACTTTATCTAATGTTCTTCTGCGCTTAGATAAATCTACAACCTCATCGACGCGTTTGTAATAATCTATACCGTATTCCAATCCTATAAAGTAATTCATGTACATTAGAAACTCGGGAGTTGCACAAGCTCCGCTCAACATGCTTGAAACCATAAACACCATGTTTATGAAACCTCCGCTAAACGATTTTAAATTTGTTGGCGGTGTTGAATTGCCTCCTATCCCAACTGTTCCGTTCAATAGCCAAGGATACATTGTTATGCTTGCACAATAATTTGCCAAACTTGTCTCGTCGTTTTTGTATATAAAATGCTCATTTAACATTTTAATATACTCATCAGCTAACTCCTTTCCGTACATTTCTTTAATTCTATCGGTTAACAGTTTTCTGTTGAGTTTGATAAAATTATTTTTAGGGATTTCGCCTATAAGTGTTGCTATGTTTTTGTTTTCAACATTGGCATTAGCATCGAACTTACTTCCTGTGGCTGCGTTTTGAGCATTGCAGTAGTCCATCAGAAAATTCATTTTATCGCGAATTTCTCGCGTTTCTGCATGTTCTTTTCTGTACAGCATATACGATTTTGCTACTGCAAAATATTTTTCCGCCATCAAAGCCACTTCCACGTTGTTTTGAATTTCTTCAACAGTCATTTCGTTTGTTATTTGCAGGCGTGAAAGAATATTCGTCATATCCTCATCGGTAGCAAATGAGCCGACTGATAAAAATGCTTTGCGGATTGCATTTTTGATTTTTTCTATAGAAAACGGCACCTTTTTGCCGTTTCGCTTAATTACTGTTCTGATTGCACCATCAATTTCCATAACAAATTATGAATTAAAAGTTAAACAATTAATGGTAGCGTTTGGAATAAAAATATTAAGAAAAAAATTTTTCTTCTTAGCCTTTTCTCCCGAAAGCTACGAATTACATGTCGAAAATGATAGGTCTTCCGGCTTGTTACATTTTAAAACGCCTTCCCAGAAAAAATTAAATCCAGTGGCTTATACTATTTTAAAACCTATTTGTAACTTACGGCTGCGGGTACAGCTACCGATTTTAACGGTATTCCCTTAGCATCATTTTGACTCAACAAAATTAAGGATTAAATGTGTGCTTTTGGTTTTTAAGCAAATGTTTTATCAACAAAGTAATTAACATATGCGTTCAATCTTTTGCGATTCTAACATTTTGGTTAGTCCGAAAATTTCACTCAATTGCAAAACTACCTTATTCTAGTAAAAAAAAGTGCCTGAAAAATTCAGGCACTTATAACCCTAAAGTTTTGAATTATGAAAAATCACCCTGTAAGTACGAATTTAATAGGTAATCTAAATTGTACCCTTACAGGTTTGCCTCTTTGCTTACCAGGTTTCCATTTAGGCATGTTTTTAACAACCCTTATAGCTTCTTCGTCGCAGCCTCCGCCTATACCACGAAGTACTTGAATATCGGTAACCGAGCCGTCTCTTTCAATAACGAAAGTTAAATAAACAGTTCCTTGTATTCCCGATTCTCTAGCCATTTGCGGATAAACTATGTTTTCGCTTAAGAACTTCATACGTGCTACATCTCCGCCGACAAATTCAGGATCTTCTTCAACAACTAAGAATATTTGTCGTTCAAAAACTTCTTCCTCTTCTTCAATTTTTGTAACCGGAGCTGGTGGTGGAGCTATGTACTCATCCATCACTAAAGATTCGTCAGCTTCTGCGTCAATACGGATATCAGCTGTAATAACTGCTGTGTTCTCAACTATGTTAAGAACAACTGAAGGTGCTTGCGGAGCTGGCGGTGGTGGTGGAGCCTTTTGTTGAGTAATTTGAACCATTTCTTCTGGAATTTCCTGAACAGGTCCCGAAACAAAATCCGTCTCAACTTCTCTATCATAGGTCTTCCACTCGAAGCCTAACAGCACTAATGCTAATGATATTATCAAGCCTATTTCCAAAAAAGAAAAACTCCTTTTTTCCAAATTGGCTCTTTCTGTTTTTTTCTGTTGCATAATTTTGTTTGTTTTATTAAAAATTTCAACCAATCAAATTCGTAGCTAAAATACAATTTTTTTCAGAACTACAAATTTTTTTTTAATAATATTTAATATTTGCTAAAAAATATATTAAAAAAACGCTAACTAAGCTTCTATAAGTTTTTTATAATCTTCTGCACTTAGCAATTCAGATTTGTCGGCATCGTTGAAATTATCAATCTTAATTATCCATCCTTCGCCGTATGGGTCTTGATTAATAAGTTCGGGATTGTCTTCCAATGCGCTGTTAAATTCAACTATTGTTGCCGAAATTGGCATCAAAAGATCGGATACGGTTTTAACGGCTTCTACAGTACCAAAAACTTCGCCTGCTTCAATATCACCAAGGTCGTTAACTTCAACGAATACAATATCGCCCAATTGTTGTTGAGCAAAATCGGTTATTCCAATATAAGCTGTATCGCCTTCTATTCTAAGCCATTCGTGGTCTTTACTAAATAATAAGTTATTAGGTATGTTCATAGTTTTATATTTTATATGTGTTATAATTTTTTTACAAAGGTAATTTAAAGAAATTAAATAACGATGTTTTTAATATAATTTTTATTTTATTTTTTCATTTATTGAGATAAAGTAAACCTTAGCGAAACTCCTCCATTAAAGTTAGATGTCTTGATTTGTCCAGCCAAATGTGGTCGATTTATCATGTGGTCGTAATAAAACCTTAAATTTAATTTCTGACTTAGCATATAATCGGCTGAAAAGTTGATAGAATACCTTAAGGCTCCCGAAGTTACCAAGTTTTCAGATGTTTCTACTTTGCGTATATACGTAACGTTATCTCTTATAGAAAAGTCGATTTTAACATTTAAGTCGCTTTCAATTTTAACTCTACTACCCGAAGTTACCGACCTTACGGTTAACGGTACTTTTTTGAAACGATATCCTGTGCCTATCACAAATTCATTGCCTTTAACTTCGGTAAGCTGATTGTTAACAAAGCTAAGCGATAGATTTCTCGAAGTTTTATATTCCAAACGAACTAATAGGCTGTTTTTCATTGTTATATCTATTCCTAAAAACGGTCCGAATTGTTCGGTAATTGAAACCATATCGATGCGCGTTTCGGGAATAAAATTGGCGGCATTGTCCAATGCCCATGGGAAACCTGTTCCGTTGTCATCGAAGTTAACATCGTTGCGGAAACTACCAACTGAATACGCCGACCTGTAAGCGTGATTGATTGTAAACGAACTGAAATATTCTCTCAAAATCGGTATAGCTTGTCCGGCGTTGTACGTCAATCGCCAGTTGGGTATAGGTATTTTGGGGAACGGATTTAGTTTTACCTTTGAGGGGTCTTCGCCCTTATATGCCGATATAAACGAGTATAAAAGCACTTCGGGACTTGTAGCTCCGTATCCTTTGGGATAGCCTGTAGAATCGACAGTACCAACAGAATTAGGATTACCTTCGGCTAATCTTCTGGCTACATCTATCCTATTATCCAACATTTTTGAAAACACCGGGTCGACATCTTCTGAACTTCCTGCCGACATAAAGGCTGTCGGTAAAATTAAATAGCTAGAAGTATATGTTCCGGTATTCATTTCCGAAGTGTTTTTAAACACACCATCGCCAACATTTTTAAACGATGATTGATAGTTCTGCGAAAAGTTTTTATCGCCGCTTAGGGTTATTTGCATAAATTTAAATGGTTCAATATTTGCCCTAAAGTTTATGATTTCAACTTCTCGCTTAGCAAACGGATTGTTTAACAGTGTATCTTGCGACAACCAACCCTCCGTAGCAGCCCTGTACCTTATATCTTCCTGACTACCGAAAATAAATGGCAAACCGGGTGCGTTGCCTTTCCAACTATTGCCCAATACTCCTGCCTGCGGCATAAATCCAGGCAGCATTATTCCGTTTGATTTCGAATAAGAGCCGCTTACATCTTTTACGCCTAACAGCACTCCTATCAGCTGATTGCCGACTATGCGGAAATAATCTTTCTTTTCTTTCTTAGTTGTATCTTCGGCTGTTTCAGTCTCCTTCAATCTTTTTGGGTCAATGCCCTGCCTTTGCAATTCTCTGGCAGGAATTGGCGATTTTTTCATAATTGACTCGCGGAATTGCTTGTCGTTAAAGTCTTTTGCTTTCTTTAAGAAACTAATCTTTTCAAATAATGATGAAACTCGTACGTTGGCATTGACGCTTAAATCTCTGGAGTTTTCTATGGAGTTACCAAATCTGTCTTGTAACGAACGTTGCGATGCTTCCCACCTATAAATTACGCCAGCACGGGTATTGACATTAATCCAATTTAAGAAATTAATTTTACTAATTGGAAGAACATAATTTACGTTTGCCGTTTGATTATATCTGTTGGGCAATCCAAAGTTTTTAATGCTGTTCCAAATTGTATCCCTAAATTGTTCGTACCCTGCCATTCCTCTTTCGTAATATCCGGGTGGTTCGTAAATGTAGGCATTGACATTGGCACTGTAGTCTAATTTTAATGAGCGAGTTATGTCGTAATTTAGGTTGTACATTCTGTTCCAATCCCAACGTTTTGAATAGCTTGGTTCTAAAATAATTTGAGCTCGGCTCTTGTTACGCAGCAAACGCTTTTGAACGTCTCTGTTCATATCGGTTCGGAACGAAAACGAACGTGGCAAATAGTATAAATTAAAATCTTGCAATAATTTCAAGCTCGGACTTTTAATGATTTTTTTAAACGGCTCTAATGGTTGAGAGTTTGTCATATAATTATAGCCTAATCCTCCACGGTGCGTAGTTCTTGAATCGACTTCAACGTCGACATTGCGCTGTTTTATGTTAGGATAAGCATACGAAAGGTCGAAGTTTTCTATATCTCACGGCATAGGTTTTCGTGTAGCACTAATTCGGTCTTTGCGGACGTTCATAAAGTTTAAATTCTGCCTTTGCGTAACGTCGTTTGTAATGCTTCGTATAGAATCTCTCTCGTGTTTTTCCAATCCTTTCACAGATTCGCCATAAAGCACGTCGGGGTCAAGAGGGTTGTATTCGGGATTGCTTTGAGTAAGCGAGTAGTCGTAGTGTACAGGTATTCTAACTCCCGATTTTTCGGGGAAGAATTTTCCTAAATCCAAATTCAAAGCTATATCAAACTGAGTAAGAGCTTCTTTTTGGCGGTCGGTAATGGCTTGTTCAACGCTTCCAAATCCGGGCGTGCTATAAGCTCCCGAAAGAACTAAGTTACCCAAGTCGGCTAAATTGGCTGCAACACGAGCGTTGGCTGCCCACCCCGATTTTTCGTTAAACTCATACAAACGAAGTTCGTTGACCCAAACTTCCACACTCTTCGGCATTCCATCGTCGTTGGATTCGGAATATCCTGTATTTTTTTGCTTTGGATTTCTAACACCAAGCATTATGGCTCTAATATCGCTCAAACTCGGGGCTCCAACTATAGTCATCTTGTTTTTGCCGTCGTTTAATGAGTAAGGAGTAGCTGCACTAACAATTGCGTTGTTTTCATGTAAAGAAAGATTTCGCTTAGTTTTTAACTCTACAAGTTTATCAAGTTCGAGGTCTAACTCATTTTCGAGGGGCCAAATTTCTCTGACACTGGCTTCGTCTCTGCTCCACATGCTCTTCCATTGAGTAATCGTAAGAGGAATTTCGTACTCGTAGTAATTTTGAGTAAAATCGGTTCCTATACGAATAAAGAATGTAACATCGCCATCATTTAAAATGTCACTTTCCTGCACTTTTTCGGCATGGGTGAACATTTTAAGACGTTTGTAATTTCGGAAATCGAAAGATGTTGTACGATAAGCTCCTCTGGCATCTCCATCTAACAAATTGGTAACTTTAAGCACCATACTTTGCTCATCTTTTAGTTGATAGTGTGTTGATGCCTGATTAGTTTCTCTGACTATTCCGGGTGGCTCAACATAAATAACATTCTTTCTGTTACTGTTTTCTTCAATGCTAAGAGTAGAGATATCGAATTTGGTTTGATTTTGATTAGGATCGGGAATGTATTCGCCCGGTGTTAAAAGACTTGAATAATAACTGCGCCATTCGCCACGCTCTAATTCCAAAGTTGCAAAACGCAAAACAATAGGACTTTCGAAGTTTTTTAAGAAAATACGCATAAATCTTATGGATTTAAAATCCTGTATGCCTCCAACAACTTCGTCGGGGTTTTGTACCGGTATTTTAAACTGATACCACTTAACACCTCCAGGCTTGCCGTTAGGAAGTTTCTCAACAGTCGACTCGAACATATCGGTAATATAATTTTGTCCGACTTGCATATTTTCGGGTCTGATTTTAACCATATATTGGAAATACCTTTCCTGGTCGTTAAGCGTATTATCGCCGTTGATATCTTCCATATTGGGATGCCTTTGTCCGGTAACTGCAATTGCGTTGTTGTCTTCAATTTCCGGAGAGTTTCCTGATGGTCCGTTAAAATCCAAATATCTGTTTATAACGCTACTATAGAATGGATCGTTATCTTTTTCGGCACCCACATACGATGAGAAGTCATCGCTGGACGGGTCTTCATAGGCTTTTACGTATGCTTCGGAAGTTTCGCCAAACCTTTGAGCTATTTTTTTTAAAAATGTTTCGTTAAAGAAAGCCCTTTCATCTTCGTTGCGAAGTCCGTCGTATCCTACGTCCTGAAATTCTCTACTACCGGGTTCGTTGCTAAATCCGTTTATTATTGCTTGCTTTGACGGAACCCTACCCCAAATTGTGGTATCAACATCGATAACGTTTTCGTTGATAGGTAAGCCTTGCTCAAATGATTTTCGTCCGTCTCGTAACAAGTCTTCGGAAATATCGCCTAAGTTGAAGTACAACTCGCCTCCTTGTAAGGTTTCATCTTCGGTAAACGGATCCATGAGCCAAAACGTAATATATTCTACGTTAGATGCTTCAAAATCGGAGGTTTCCATTTTACGCATAATTCCTGCCCAACGTGAACCCGGGTCAAGAAGCTCGCCCTTGTCGTTTATTCCCGACGAATAGGCTCCGCCAATGACATCGTAGTTGTAAGGTCCTCTGAGGCTTGGAAAATATGCCAAATTGAAAACTTGCAAATTTAGAGGAAATCCGGTTTCATTTTGTCTGTTAGGAAACAACTCATTTTGAGAAATACGCCTGACTGAGTTCCTTGAAAGTTCGTTTTTAGAAATATTGGGTGGTCGTCGGTTACCGCTTTCAGAATAAAAAATATTTTGGTCGATTATAAACCACGATAATTTTGCTCTGTTAAAACCGTACTCTAATCCTGTATTTGGTGCGGCTTCGGGGAAAAATCCCTGCTTGGTTTGTCCTTGAGGCGTGCTGGCTAAACTCCATGCAATAGCCGAAGTAGCAAGATGTATAGGATATTTAACTCCTTCAAAGTCGTCGATGTAGGCAGTACCTTTTTTGCCGACAGCTCTCGAATGCCCTGGAATGAAATGGGCAAATTCGGCATCTATTCTAACTCTTGATTCGACATTTGTATTGTAAAATGGAAGTTTATCTATGATTTTTGTGATAAGCCCCGAGTTTCTGGTGTAATTAAGACTACCACCCCATATGGTGTTGGATATAGGTTCGTCGCCGTAATTTGTCTTTGTGGTAATCGGTCTTTCCGATAGGTTAAGTATTGTAGCTCCTAACAATAGGTCTTTGTTTACACGGTAATCCAAATGCGTACCAACCATAGTTTGTTGCAGAACTGTGAACAAGGAATTGTTCTCCAACTTGATATTGATAGGAGTTCCTGAATTTAAAATTCCTTCGTTAATAATTTTAACCGTTCCCATCATGTAATCGACTGTAAAATCGACACCTTCGACCAATGGCACACCACCTGCCGTAACTCTTACCGAACCTTGCGGAACATTGCTGGCATTGAGCGGTATGTCAGAACCCGACTGCGATTTGTATTCTCCTTCTATCAGGAATTTATTTTTGTCGGGATATTGCTGAGCTTTGGTTTTGGTAAGAGTGTACAATGAGTCGAAACAGTAGCGGTTGGCAACATTTTGGTCAGCAATCTTAGCCCTTAGACTGCTTCCAAAAGGTTCGAGTACCGGAAAATAAATACGTCCGTTCGACGACTGTATTGTTCCACCGCCGACAGCAGCATTGTCCATAAAGTCGAAAATACCATCGGGTTGTGGATTGTTTTGCTGGTCTAAACGATCTAATCCCAACAAGCGAATGATGGGAATACCTTTAAGGTTTTCTGGACCGTCGGCGAAAAAGCCTGTAGGAACAGCATTATCGTTTCCTATATATAAAATATTTAAATAAAAATCTTCTCGGTTAACGTTGTATGCCCTGAGGTTATACACGTTTTTCATCATCAAATTCCATAAAGGAATTTTTGTATTTATTGCCGTACTCCTAAGTAATTTGACAATAAGGCTATTTTGAGTTGAAATACCTTGGTCGGAAAATTCACCAACTTGGTATACCCTATCGCTACCCAAAATTGTGTACTGGAAAGCAACTGCAAGCGTTTGGTCGGGATTTAAAGCTGCGTTTAGAGAAATAAAGCCTAACTTGCTATTGAAAGTAAATTCGTTAGGACTAAGTTTTCTTGCACTTTCAACTTTTTCAAAATCTACTCCGGGAGTATAACCTTTTTCGGCATTCAAATACTGTCCTACGTAGTTATTATCGCGCAACCTTGATGTATCCAACTGCATAAGCATGTTGTTGGACAAATTGGACGGATAATGCTGCCCTGCAATAGGTAAAATATCGCTTCTGTACGGATTGTATTCACCTAAGTCCTGAAATGCAATAATATTCCTGTTTTCGGTAACGGCAGCTCCTATGTTTGTAACCCAAACTTCTATTTTTGTAATGTTTATATTAGTAGTAATTACAGGCAACTGAGCCAATGCTTCCTCGTAGTGGTCTCTAAAATATTGAGCTATAAAGAAGTGTTTGTTTTCTTCGTAATCTAACGATTCTATAGAAAATTGCTGCTTCTGACCTCCACCCTGAACAGTTATATTTTGCACCTCGCTTTCTTGATTTGAAAACACCGAAGTCAGCGTAGCCTTACCGAACTTCAATTGCGACTTCAGACCGAAAAGAGATTGGCTACCTGTGATAAGTGTTGAATTTAAAGGCAAACTAACGTGTCCGGCTTCTATAAGTTGAACTATATCATCTTCCTTACCCTCATACTTAAGTTTTATTTTATCTTCGAAATCGAAGGTTGCTTCAGTGTTGTAATTAGCATCAAACTGAATGTTTTCGCCTATTTTAGCCAAAACATTCATCTGAATTTTCATATCAAAATCAAAATTGGTATTTCGTCTGAGTCGTGGGGTAATGCTGTAGTCGTTTTGCTTGTCGGACTTGATTCCAAACAGTAGTTCAACACTACCTTGCGGACGAATATCTATTGTTGAGCCTCCAAAAACCTGATTAAAAACATCGCTGTTTATGTGCAGTTGCGGAAACAATCCACTACCACTCTTAGAAGCTGCAACGCCTCTGTTAGCTTTTTCTCTCCAAAATTTGTCGACCATGTTTTTGGAATCTAAGTTTTGGTACTCTTCAAAGCTGTACAACAAAGGACGCTGATAATTTATATTGCCCATTTTTTTGCTTACCGAATACTCGTTGTTTTCGGGGTCGTACTCAACTTCGGTTCTTATATTCGATGGCTCTTTTAAATCAACACCTTCGGTTTTTGGCGGTTCGTAAGGATTAACAACGTTATCTCCCCTATTGGTATCGGCAGGATGAGATTTTATTTGAGAAAAGTCGTTAACAACATCGCCCGACGCCAAAACTTCCGAATCTCTATCAGGAATTGTGCTTCCGAAGACTTGAGTTAACAGTATAGTTAACAGTATGATTTGTATTATAGAGTATTTGTATTTATTCAAAATCTTGGCAAATTTTTCTTATTAATTTTAATTCAACAGCATTTACAATATTTGAAGAGTTAATTTAACAAGTCTATCAACGGGCAATTCTTCGTTATTATTGTCCTTTATAACTTTATTAAGTGCTTTTTCTGCTGTTTGTTTATTAAAACCGAGCATAACCAAAGCCGAAAGAGCTTCATTTTTATTTTGTGTAACCGCAATTCCGCCCATTAAGGTAGTAGCAATACTGCCTCTGTCGATTTTGCCCTTCAAATCTATAATAATTCTCGATGCGGTTTTTGCTCCTATCCCCTTCACCGATTGAAATCTGGCTACGTCTTCGTTGGCTACAGCTTCAACAACTTCCTGCGCTGTTAATGACGAAAGCACAACACGTGCAGTATTGGGTCCAATTCCGGATACTGAAATTAAATTCTGAAAAACTTCTCTTTCCGCTTTCTCAAAAAAACCGAATAGCGATATTAAATCCTCCCTAACAACCTGATGTATGTACAATCGGCATCGTTTCAGGTCTTTTACTTGTGTATATGTATTTAAAGATATATTAATTAAATAGCCTATACCGTTATTATTAATAACCGCAACTGTTGGCGCAACATTATCTATATCTCCCTCAATAAAATCGTACATTTAATTATCCTTCAATTTTTATAAAACTAAAAGTCTGTTACTTAATTAAAAACAATTGTCGGCAAAAGTAGCATTTTTGCTTTAATAATGCAGTAAACAAACCTATTTTAGTCATTTATTTGTCTTATAGATTAATTTATAGCTATTAAACGTAATTTTGAAGATATTATTTGATTGTTGGGTATTTATTTTTTTAATTCCCAAAATGGCAATGCTAAAGGTAGAAGGTAGAAATTAGAAATTAGAAGTAGCCGTTAGCTATTAGCTGTTGGCTGTTAGCTGTTAGCGGGGACTAGCTAAAAGCCAAAGGCTAAAGGCTAAAGGCTAACGGCTAAAAGCTAAAAGCCACCGCGTACCACGCAACCCGCAACCCGCACCACGTACCACCAATCACCAACCACTAATCACTAACCACCGAACATTGCAGTACCTTCTCAGTCTCGTGTGTAACCCTGTATCTCTCATCTGTACGCATGCCGATAATCCAAGCAATATCGTCGCCAGAAGTGAGTAGTAAAATTTCTTCTTTTTCGAAAAGTGAGAGTTTATTGTCGATAAAAAAATCGCTGAGTTTTTTAAAGTTTTTACTTCCGAATGGAATAAATTTATCTCCTTGTTGCCAATGCCTTATGGTTACAGGGAATTTTATTTTGCTGATATCTAGAAAAGCTTGGTTTTTGTTTTTCAAATCTTTGATTTCTGAATATGCAATCTGCTTAAAATCAATAACTTTTGATTTATTGCTTAAAAGTTCATCAATTGAGTTATAGGTTTCGGTTACAAACTTTTCGTTGGTTTCAATGGGTTTGATAATAATGCTGTTTCTATCGCAAAGCAAAGTGTGTGTGGCAGAACTAAAGCATCTTCCCGATGTTGTTTCTACATCCTGCACAATACCGTCGGTCTGAGATTTATTAAACCCGAAATCTTTAAGCAGGTAATACATGTATGCTGCTACAGGTTCAAGGTTTTTAATTTTGTCCAAATCTATGTAGGTTATTCCGTTTTCTTCAACAAAAACCTGATTTTTGACTTGGTTTATATGATTTTCTAAAATAAGCTCGGCATCCCTGAAGTTTTGAGCGTTTTTTTCGGCTATTTCCAACAGATTGGGACTCACTTCAAGCAGCAATGGCAGTACATTATGGCGAATATAGTTTCGCAAATAATCATCCGACTGGTTTGAAATATCTTCACGCCAAGGCAAATTATTTTCGGTAGCGTACTGCCTTATCATTTCGGAAGTAGCAAACAACAAGGGACGGATAATATTATTTTGTTTGGGCAACATGGCTCTAAGTCCTTTAAAACCCGTACCACGCAGCAAATTAATGACTTGCGTTTCAAATTGGTCGTTTAGATGGTGAGCTGTAAGGACTGCGAAAAAGTTGTTTTCGGAAATTAACTGATTAAACCAATCGTATCTGATTTCTCTTGCGGCTTCTTGCAGAGTTAGTTTGTGCTGCTTCATATAGAGATGTGTATCTGCGTTTTTGAAAAAAAACGGCACACTCAACGATTTAGCCATTTTTTCGACAAAAAGGTAATCTTGATGCGAATCGTTGCCTCTTAAATTAAAATTGACATGTGCAACGCTCACATTGTAATTTAATTTTACCAAAATGTTTAATAAAACAACCGAATCAACACCACCGCTAACTCCAACCAAGAGTTTATCTTGTTTTTGAAAAAGATTTTCTGTTTTAACGTACTTGATAAAATCTCGTATCATTGCGGTGTTTTTTTGAAAACTAGGACAAAGCTATATTTATTGTTACGGAACGATTGATAATTAACAGTTAAAAGCTGTTAGCTTTTGGCTCTTAGCTCTTAGCTATTAGCTGTATTTAGTCAACAGATAACGGCTAATGGCTAATGGTTAATGGCTAACGGCTAATGGCTAAAAGCCAACACGTACCACGCAACCCGCACCACGCAACACTACTCGTCTATTTCCCCAACAAGCTCGCTATCGATAAGGATACGTCCGCAAAATTCGCATACGATAATTTTTTTGTGCGAGCGGATATCTAACTGTCTTTGTGGTGGAATGGTGCTAAAACAACCACCGCAGGAGTTTCTTTCGACAGGTACTACAGCCAATCCGTTGCGAGCTGCATTTCTGATGCGTTGGTATGCAAAAACCAAGCGCTCATCTATTTTAGCTTTTTGCTTTTCCGAAATTTCTCTAAGTTCTTTTTCTTCTATTTCAGTTTCTGCAACAATATCTTTGAGTTCGGTTTGTTTAATTTCAAGTTCGCTTTGCAGTTCTCCAAGTTGCGACTGGAATTTTTCTATGGCATCTTTATTGGAAGCGATTTTTGCTTCAAACTCTTTTATTTTCTTATCGTTGAGTTGTACTTCCAAACCCTGAAATTCAATTTCTTTTTGAAGAGCATCGTACTCACGGTTGTTTCTAACATTGTTTAGCTGCTCCTCGTACCTTTTAACCAAAACAAACCTTTCCTTAGTATCGTTCTTTTTGCTTTTGATTTCCTTTTCGCAGGTATCAATTTCGTGAATATAATTTTCGATACGAGTGCTCAACCCTTCAACTTCATCTTCCAAATCTTGTACTTCCAAAGGAAGCTCACCTTTTATGATTTGAATTTTATCTATTTTAGAATCAACTCGTTGCAACTTGTACAAAGCGGATAAATTTTCTTTAACTGTAAGTTCAACTTCTTGCTGTTCGTCCACCTTTTCAACAACTTCTACAACTTCTTTTTCAACAACTTCAGGAACGTCTTTAGTTTTAACTTTGGTTTCTTCGGTTGCTTTAGCTGCCTTAGTTGCTTTGGTTGCTTTGGTTGTTTTTGTTGTTTTAGTTTCTTCTTTTTTTGCTTTATTAGTTGTCGTAGTTTTCTTTACAACTTTCTTTGTATCTTTTTTGTCTGTAGTCTTTGCCATAAGATTTGATTTATATTTAGTGGTATTTAACCGGATTTGAATTTATACTTGTAATTTCGGTTGCAAAATTATGAAATTTTTCTTTTATCAAGTTAAATATCCAATTTGTTATAAATTGTTCACTTTCAAAATGTCCGATATCGGCGACTATAAGCTTATCGTTATCGGTAAAAAAGTCGTGATATTTAATATCGCCCGACAAAAAAACATCGGCTTTAAGTCGCATTGCCTGCGGTATTAAAAACGCTCCCGAACCGCCGCACATGGCAATTCTTTGCACTAAATGATTAGTTTCAGAATTGTGTCGAATAATTTTGAGATTTAATTTTGTTTTAATTATATCGAAAAAATCGAACAATTTAATCGGCTTGGGTAATTTACCAATCACTCCCGAACCAATTTGAGAATTTACATTGACAATCGGATACAAATCGTATGCAACTTCTTCGTAAGGATGATGTTTTATCATGTTAGCCACAACAGCATTTTTTAAATGTTTTGGCAGAATGACTTCTATTTTAACTTCGTTTTCGCTATGCAACTTGTTGATTTCGCCCGCAAAAGGATTTGCATTTTCGTTGGCTCGGTAAGTGCCTATTCCTTGCGTGTTGAAACTGCAACTGTCGTAATTTCCTATATATCCGGCTCCCGATTCAAAAATTGCTTCTCTGACTTTGGCTGCATGACTTTCGGGACAAAATACCGATAGTTTCAGCAAGGAATCTTCAACCGGTTGCAAAACGGATTCGGGCTTTACACCTAACAACTGAGCCAAAAGACCGTTAACTCCGTATATCTGATTATCGATAGAAGTATGCATTGAATACACGGCAATGTCGTGCTTTATAAGCCGACTAATCATTTTGCCTTCGTTGCTTTGCTGATTTATTTGTTTTATTCCCTTGAAAAACAAAGGGTGATGCGAAATAATCAGATTAAAGTTTTTGCTTATACATTGTTCAACAATCTGATTGGTAACATCGAAACAAATTAATGCTCCATTTATCTCCTGATTTACATCGCCTATCTGCAAACCGCTATTATCAAACGATTCCTGATAATCTAACGGCGATTTAGATTCAAGCAGTTGAATTATTTCTTTTAGTTTCATGTTTTTATCATTAATGATTTAACAAATTGTTCAATATAAGGTCGGCGGCTCTGTCGGCTACGCCTTTTTCGCCAACTTTATTTTTCAAAACTTTATAGTCGTCTTTCATTTTATTTATAGTCGTTTCATCGTTCAAAATAAGATTTAAGTGATGATATAAATTTTCCGAATTCAAATCGTTTTGTATCAACTCTTTAACGACTTGCTTATCCATTATCAGGTTTACCAACGAGATAAATTTAACATCGACTATTTTTTTGGCTATAAAAAAAGATGCCGCACTTGTCTTGTAACAGACTACTTGCGGTACGTTGTACAAAGCCGTTTCTAAGGTTGCAGTCCCGCTGGTTACAAGCGCCGCACTTGCTACGGATAAAATATTGGATATTGGACTTTCTACAAGTTTTACATTGTCGTACGTTTTTACAACATCTTGATAAACTTTTTCGTCAATATTTTTCATTTTTGATATAACAGACTGATACTCAGGAAACTTATCAACCATTTGCATCATAATAGGCAACACTTTTTTTATTTCTTGCACACGACTACCAGGAATAAGAGCAATAACAGGCTTTGGCGACAAATTGTATTGCTTAATAAACGCGTCTTTCGTCTCTTGATTAACATCAACAAGCGAATCGACTAACGGATTTCCGACGTAATGAGCCGTATATCCGTATTTTGCGTAAAAATCGGTTTCAAAAGGCAAAATAACAAAAGCTAAGTCGGTGTATTTGTTAACTTTATGCACGCGATACTTTTTCCATGCCCAAACTTGCGGAGAAATATAATAATAGACCTTAAAGTTTTTGCTTTTTGCAAATTTTGCAATACGCATGTTAAATCCCGGATAATCAACAAGAATAACAGCATCGGGTTGCCATTCCATAATATCCGACTTGCAAAACTTTATGTTTTTCAAAATTTCTGAAATATTAGCAAGCACTTCGACAAAACCCATGAACGCGAGGTCTTTGTAGTGCTTGACTACATGTGCACCTTCGCTTTGCATTTTGTCGCCACCCCAACATCTGAATTCTGCATTGTTGTCGCCCTGACTGATAGCTTTAATCAATCTTGCAGCATGCAAATCTCCCGATGCTTCGCCCGCTATTATGTAATATTTCATATTCTATTCGTTTTGATTACAACGCTTTAATGCATAGAATCAATTTTTTATTTTATCATTATTTGATGCAATAATACCACCACAAAAATTATAACAAAACTTACTATCAGCACGCCCTTTCCAATCTGTTCTTTTTTGCTGATAATAAACATGTTACGCATAATAATCAGGTTTGGAACACATGCAATTAAAAGCACTTTCAAAAGGTGAACGCTGTAGGTTTGCGTATAAAAAAAGGCTGCCGTGTAATATATTACAAGTAGTATAACAGAAGTAACGGCAAAAACTGTCAAACCTAATGTCATTCCTGTTTGCAGGTTATCATTTTTTATTATTTTCTTAAAAAAACTCATGATTAGTATTCAAATTTCCATTTTCCTATTTCTTTTATGGTTTCGTGCGCAGTAAGGTCTAACTGCACCGGCACTATTGATATATACGAATTATCAAGTGCTACCAAATCGTTGTCGTCATCTTCATCAATATTAATAAAATCGCCTGTAAGCCAATAGTACTCTCTGCCGTGTGGATCGGTTCTTTTGTCAAATCTTTCGTCCCAATAAGCTTTGGCTTGTCGGGTAACCTTAACGCCTTTAATCTTTCCGCAAGATGCCGCAGGTATATTGACATTGAGTGCCACGCGAGACGGCAGTTTTTCTTCCAACACATTGGCAACTATGGATTTAACGGCATCTATGCAATGGTCGAAGTTTGCATCAGGCATATAATCGCATAGCGAAAACCCAACCGCAGGAATATCGGACATAGCTCCTTCAATAGCAGCAGCCATAGTACCTGAATACGAAACGTTCAAAGACGAATTTGCTCCGTGGTTGATGCCCGAAACAATAAGATCCGGTTTGCGATTTAAAACCGCCCTGTATGCAAGTTTAACACAATCGGCAGGTGTTCCGTTACAACTGTACTCTCTATAATTTTCGGAAGAAGATATTTTTCTGATAAACAACGGATTAATAATTGTAACAGCATGCCCCATAGCCGATTGCGGCTTATCCGGTGCTAAAACAAGTATCTCGCCGAAATCCTTTACGCAATCTATAAGAGTTCGTAAGCCCTTGGCAAAAATTCCATCGTCGTTTGTAACTAATATTAATGGTTTATTATTCATTTTCTGTGTTTCTTTCTATAAATTTAATTAACTGTTTGCAGAACGTATGCATAGGAAAACCAACTATGTTGTAGTAACATCCTTCAATACGTTCAACTCCTACAAGTCCAATCCATTCTTGAATGCCGTAAGCACCAGCCTTGTCGAAAGGTTTGTAGTTTTTTACATAAAAATCGATATCGCCTTCCGACAAATTGCCGAATGTAACTGTTGTTTCTTCAACGAAAACAGATTGAAACTTATTGTTTCTGATGCAAACTCCGGTATATACCTTATGCGATTTGTCGCTCAGAATGGAGAGCATTTTTTTGGCTTCCACCTCGTCGTGTGGTTTGTTTAAAATACTATCGCCAAATACAACTACCGTATCAGCCGTTACAAGTATATTATTGTCCTTGAGTTTGGAAGTATCGTATGCGTGAGATTTTTTCTGACAAATATGCAAAGGCACTTCTGACACATGCAGGTCTCGCGGAAAACTTTCGTCGGCATTTATATCAACAACTGTAAAATCAAGACCCGTTTGCTTAAACAGGTCTATACGCCTTTGCGACTTTGAAGCCAACAACAATCTGTAATTTTTTATCTTGTCAAATATCATCAGCGAAAAAATTACCAATTAATTGAATTTTCGGTTCCCCACTTGCCTTGCACTTTAAGCACTTGCTGAATGATATCTCTAACGCAGCCTTCGCCTCCGTTTTTTGGCGAAATATAGTTTGAAATTTCTTTAATTTCGTCGCTGGCATCGGCGGGACAAGCAGCAATACCAACGCAACGCATAACTTCTATATCGGGAATGTCGTCGCCCATGTATAATATTTCTTCGTGCTTCAAATTATATTTTTCTACGAACTCCTTATACACCGACATCTTGTTTTTTGAATTAAGATAAACATCAGTAATACCTAAGAGTTCCATTCGCTTTGTAACCGATTCGGAGTAGCCGCCCGAAATAATTGCAATTCGGTAATTTTCCTTTACAGCCAATTGAAGTGCGTAGCCATCCTTTACGTTGGAGTAACGAATTACCACACCCGAATCTAACATAGCAACTATGTTGCCTCCTAAAACTCCGTCGTAATCGAAAATAAAAGTGGTTATATTTTTTAATCTTTCGCGATAATTTAGCATGTCGATTTTTTACTCATAATTATTTTTACAATGCAAAGATACAAATAAATAACCGAAGTAATGCTGTTTCTATGCGTAAAGTTTGCCGATTTCGTCAGCCAATATTTTGTAGATGTTTGCGTACTGTTCGTACTGTTCTGATAAAGTTTTTTTGTGTAGCTGTATGGTCTTAACATCGTGCCTTCTGGCTGGTCCTGTCATTGAATCGTAGGCATTGGACTTGATTGTTTTTTCAACTACTCCTTTTATCAATGGATGCAGCGCATCAAACGGCAGATTGTTTCGTTTTAAAATATCTTCGGCAATAATGTACATAAAGTTGGAATAATTTCCGGCAAAAACTGCCGAAATATGAAGGAACAAACGCTGCTCAGAACTAGCTTTATAGACCTTATCGGAGATTTGTTTACCAAGACTTTGCAATAAGTTTTGGTCTTCTTCGTTTTTGGTTTCAATAAAAATCAGCACTTCCTTAAAATCGACTTCTTTGCCTTTGGTGAAGGTTTGCAATGGATAAAATACAGCAGGTCTTTTTATTTTATCGGACAAAGAATCAATGCTGACAGAGCCCGAAGTATGAGCCAAAATGCCTTCAAAATCGGCAAACTCAGAAGACATAACACTGATAGCATCGTCGTTTATTGCCATTATCACAATATTGCTTTTGGTTTTGACTTCTTGCATGCTGTTAAACCTGTGAACATCAAATTGTTGTTGAATTTCGGCTGATGCGACATCGTTTCTTGCCCAAAAACCTATGACATTAATATTGTTTTTCTTGAAAACATTTATCAAATGCCACGCTACATTGCCGCTGCCTATTATTGATATATTATACTTCATGATTACGTTTTTTTATTCCTGAAAGAATTACGCCCGCGAATAAAAGCGTAACGCCCGACCAAACCAAAATAATAAATGGAAATTTGAGCATTTTTACCAAAATGTACGGCGAAGTTTTTTTGTAAAAACCCAAAACTATATCCGTCGATTTATCTGCAACATTCTCGAACCTGACAAAAGTGTCGGTTCCGCTAATTTCCGAATCTACACGCTGCACAATGCCGCCTACAATGTTAAAACAAGGATTTATCGTGTATGTACTGTCGTTTTGAGCACTCATTACGGCACATATTGAAAGATTGTCAATGTCTTTGCCGTCGTACTTAACATTGATATCATTAATTACGAACTTAGTATTGTCGAATATCACGGTATCGCCTATTCCTTTTTCAACTTCCAAGAGTTTGTCATACTTTTCGCCATCAGCATTTTGCGAATACTGTAAAATGTATGTGTAAATATCGCTTGTCAAAAAATGCTTTACATCGGGATTGTAAACAGATCCAAAGGTTGGATTGGCATTAACCGAAGGATACAAAGAAAACGATTTGCTTTTACCCGATTTCTTAAAATCTATGCGATAAAAGGTTTCGTCACGCTCTGTGTGGCTTTCGCTGTAGTTAATAATATAATTCCCAATGTTTACATCCTTGCCTTTGGTTAATAAAATTCCCGAATTATCGTTGTTAACATCAGTTTGATGCATTATTTTCGACTGCCCGAAAGCAATAATAACACCCAACATAAAAATTCCCGTTCCTATATGCGAAATATTTGCTCCTAATTTTTTAAAAGAATAACGCAATGCGAGTTTGTATATTCCGCCAACACAAATCAACACCGAAAAAAACATTAAAGCTAAGTAGCCAAGGTTTTTGTTTGGTAAAAAGATAAAAATAATTAAAGTTACCACAAGCGAAATTACTACCTGCAACAATAGACTTTTGTACTTGGCTTTGAAATCATTTTTGCCGTATTTTAGCGAAACGCTAATAAATATGCAGAAAAATATTACGCAGACTAAAGGCAACTGCCATTGATTGTAGTACTGCACAGGATTGACAGGCGGAGCATAGTTTATATTAAAGACATTGTTTATTACAGGCAGCGATGTTGTTAGAATAATTTGGAATGCCGAAACTAAAATGAAAACCACGCCAATAATCAGCCAAAATTCGCGCGACAATATCTTGTCTTTTACGTCCTGATTGGGAATTGTTTTTAGTCTTACCACCAAAAAACCAACAGGTATAAGCAAGGCAAGCAAACACAGCACTACCATTTGCGGCGAAAGTACATTGACACCAAAACTATGCACCGACGTTTGTCCCAAAACTCCGCTTCGGGTAAGGTAAGTAGCGTAGATTATGAAAAAATAACTCAAAAACACTAACAAATATGAAAGTGTATGCAGTCGTTTTTTCTTGTCGGTAAGAGCCAACATGTGCATTGATGCAAGAAGTAAAAGCCAAGGAACCAAAGATGCATTTTCGACAGGATCCCAAGCCCAAAAGCCACCAAAAGTCAATGACTCGTAAGCCCATCTGCCTCCCAAAATTATACCCAGACCTAAAACAACAAGTGAATATCTTGTCCAAGCTCTTGTGGGTTTTAGCCATGTTTTATAATCTTTTTCAACGAGTGAAGCCAAGGCGTAACTGTATGGCACAAGACTTACGGCATATCCCACGAAAAGCACCGGCGGGTGCACTATCATCCAAACATTTTGCAATAAAGGATTTAAACCGTTGCCGTCTGTAATTTTGGAGAGATAATCGGCTTGATGAAAAAATTCCAATTTTAAGTTTTCGGGAACTTCGCGTAATAATTGGAAAGGACTTACACCTATCACAAAACCCTTAACATCAATGCCTAACATCATGCTGATAAGCAATATTTGCACTATCGAAAAAACCATCATTACGGTTCTTTTCAACTCTTTGGCTGTCAGCAACAATACCGCTCCAACTATAGCTTGCACAAAAGCCCAAAACAAAAACGAGCCTTCCTGACCTGCCCAAAAACTTGATATAAGCAAACTCAAAGGAGTGTCTTTTGAAGTGTAACGCCAAACGTAAGAATACTCAAACTTGTGAGTTAGTATTATGTAGTAGAAAACCAAAACGGCTCCAAAAAGAAAAACCAAGTGAAACCAATAAAACGCCGCTGCACTTTTTAAGTTGCTTTCGTTGTCCTTATTGCTTTTCAAACTGACCACAACGCCTGCAATCAGAGCAATTATGGCTGAAAAAATAAAAGTCTTGCCCAATTGCCCTGCAATAAGGCATTCGCCCTGAAAATACGAAGACGAAAAAAGATTTAGTAAAATATTATTCATAAAAGAACAGATTATCGCGATAAAGCAAATATATATATTTTACAATCTGTTGGTTAATTTTGGCAAAATATTTCTTTTCCAAGTTTCAAAATCCCCATCAATTATGTGTTTGCGTGCCTCTTTGACCAACCACAAATAAAAAGCCAAGTTATGATTGCTGGCAATCATAGGTCCTAGCATTTCGTTAGATTTGAAAAGATGTCGCACATACGCTTTAGTGTAGGTTTTATCGACGTACGAAGTTCCGTTTTCGTCTAATGGCGAGAAATCATCTTCCCATTTTTGATTTTTCAAATTTATTATCCCTTCCGATGTGAAAATCATTCCGTTTCTGCCGTTTCGGGTAGGCATTACGCAGTCGAACATATCAACTCCAAGCGAAATGGATTCCAAAATGTTTTCGGGAGTACCTACACCCATAAGGTATCGGGGTTTGTCATGCGGCAATATATCCGTAACCAAATCGGTGAGTTCGTACATTATTTCAACAGGTTCGCCGACTGAAAGTCCGCCAATGGCATTGCCCGATGCCTCGTAGCTGCTGATAACCTCAGCCGACTGCCTGCGTAGGTCTTTGTAAACACTTCCCTGCACTATAGGAAACAAAAATTGCCTGTGATTGTAAATAGGTTCAGTCGATTTAAAATGATTTACGCATCTTTGTAACCAACTATGAGTTAAATCCAAGGATTTTTTCGCATAATCGTAGTCGCAAGGGAACGGAGCACATTCGTCGAAAGCCATAATTATATCGGCTCCAATAATTCTTTGAATTTCAATAACTTTCTCCGGCGAAAAAAAGTGCCTAGAACCGTCTATATGCGATTGAAAAGTTACTCCTTCGGGAGTGATTTTGCGAGTTTGACTCAACGAATAAACCTGATAACCTCCGCTATCGGTCAGCATTGGCTTGTTCCAAGCATTAAACTTTTGTATTCCGCCGGCTTTCCGAATTATTTCAGTTCCCGAACGAAGATATAAATGGTAAGTATTGCCCAAAATTATTTGAGCTCCGACATCTTCCTTAACATCTTGAATATGAACACCTTTAACACTGCCAACCGTGCCGACAGGCATAAAAATAGGAGTTTCAATAATTCCGTTGTCGGTAACAATAGTACCGGCTCTGGCTTTGCTGTCCTGCGATGTTTTATTTAAAGTGAATTTCATAGTGTTTAATTGGTGCAAAAGTAGTGTTTTTTGGTTAATATTGGCTATTAGCCGTTGGCTATTGGCTGTTGGCTATTTGTCCCGAAGTTTCGGGACGGGTTGCGGGGTACGTGGTGCGGGTTGTCATGCAATTAGCAATGAACAATTAGCAATCCTGCGGTGGCTGAGCAAAGTAGAAACCAAGCGGGATTGGTACAGGTAATGGGGGTCTTAGATGTTTTACAATCACATAACTGAAAAATAATATTAATTATTTGCAAAATAATAGCGTTATATTAACTTTGTAGTAAAACATATAACAAATATTTAGCTATGAAATCTAAGATTACAATATTTTGCCTAATGTTAGTCTTGTTGCTAACAAACAGTTGTACCCAAAAATTATACATGATGTATGCGGGAATGCACGAGCCAAAAGTTGAAACCACAGAGTCTTTACGCAAATACATGCGAAAGATAAAAATGACTTCGGATAATGTGTTTACAACTAAAAATATCGAAAGCTTTCAAAATCAGTTGTTTTTTGCAGGTGGAAGCGTACCCGAAGCTTTAATATTTAATAAAAACTTAGATAATATCATTTACCGCGACACCAACGAATGCAATGCACATGCTTTTAGTGCAATTTTAGAACTGGATAAAAACAAAACGTATCAGATAAACGATTTAGTTAAATTTAATGATATTAACGCTGGATTATGCGACTTAGAAGGTAACCCAACCAAAATAACTGTAAACGATAACTCCGATTTTTTGGTTGTTATTTATTGGGCTAAATTCACAGGCAGACTAAACAAAGACCACGTTAATGTTTGGGAAAAAGACGCAATTAAAAATACCAACGCAAATATACAAGTAGTAAAAATTAATTTAGACCAATTGTCTTTTTGGGGAAACGAATGATTATTCCAAAACAACAAAACTACATATATAAAAATTAATAATTAAAGTTGTGAAATTAGTATTAAAAATTTTCTTAGCCATAATTATTATTGCAATTGTGGCTTTCGCCTCTTTGTTGCTGTATTTAAGTGTTACCAAATACAAACCAAGCGAGCAAGAAACCTTGTATATATCCGATGGCGACACCATAACAGTTGATAGCAGCCGCATTTTTAACGTTATGATATGGAATATCGGTTATGCCGGTTTAGACCAAAGCATGGATTTCTTTTACGATGGTGGCAAAAAGGTGCGTCCGACAAAAGAACAATCGGAGCTTAACTTTAATAATATTTTGCAAACCGTGCATGAGTTGGGTAACTCCGCAGACTTTATTCTTTTGCAAGAAGTTGATGAAAAATCGAAAAGGAGTTATAAAACTAATCAGATGAATGAGTTTTGTGTCAATTTCCCTGACCGCTGTAGCAGTTTCGCCCTTAATTACAACGTTAGATTTGTACCCGTACCTGTAAAAAGTCCTATGGGAAGTGTAAAAAGCGGCTTGCTGACCTTAAGCTCAATCACTCCTACAAGCTCTGTCCGTTACTCGTTTCCAAGCAGTTATGGATTCCCTAAAAATTTGGCTATGTTAAATCGTTGTTTTTTAGTAAACAGATACGATCTCAGCAATGGCAAGCAATTGCTGATTATAAATACGCATAATTCTGCTTACGACGATGGCAGCATGAGAAAGCAAGAAATGGATTACCTTAAAACATTTTTGACTTCCGAATATCAGAAAGGTAATTATATTGTCGTTGGTGGCGACTGGAACCAGTGTCCGCCCAACTTCAATTATAAATATACTGATGACGTCTTCGACAGTATAAATAAATTAGATATCCCATCAGACTACCTTCCCGACTGGACTTGGTCATACGACCCATACACTCCAACAAACAGAAGAGTTATAATTCCTTATACAAAAGGCGAAACAGCCACAACAATAATCGACTATTATTTGCTTTCGCCAAATTTAAAATTATTGTCTGTAACCGGTGTTAATAAAGAGTTTGCCTCATCAGACCATAATCCGGTTTTGTTGACGTTTGCATTCGGTGATTGGTGATGGGTGATGGGTGATGGGTGATGGGTGATGCGTGGTGCGGGTTGTCCCGAAGTTTCGGGACGGGTTACGAGTTTCAATAATTTTGTTAAACTGCCGTGTAATAAACGAACTTCACTCTTTTCGTATAGATAATCTATCATAGAAAAAAATATCAATAGCCAAAAACTTTGCTTTAAAAGGACGGCATACATTTCTTCTGAATGAAGTTCGAAATGAATCCTTAGTGAGAACGGGAAGTTCCGAGCTTGCTCGGAAATCACCCGCACGAACTTAGGATTCATGAGAACGTAATTCAGAAAAGAAATGTCAGCCTTGACTTTTTGGTTCTTTTGTGTCAAGACAAAAGAACATAAAAAAGATAGAGACAAAACAGTTTATTTGAAACATTTTAGCCTAATCAAAGCTTTAATTTAAGAAATAAGCATTTTCAGTGCTTCGGTCTTCGGCGCTTCGATACACCTTCGGCACTCAGCGACCTTCAGACACCGAAGCAACTGAAAATGTTGCACCGACCACCAACCACCAACCACCAACCACCAACCACAGACCACTGGTTGCTAATTGCTAATTGCATCAACCGCTGCATCTACCGCATTTAGCAATGGTTCAATAGAAATTTGATTACCGACTGCTTTTTTCATCCATTGTTGTGGAGTAAGTCTGCCTTGGGTGTAAATTCTTTCAAATTCTTTGGCAAAATCTTTACCTACAAAATGCTGACTTAGTTGAAAATCGATAACGTGCCCTATTGGGTAGTAAGACAAATAAAGCGGATAATCAATCATATGCGAATAAATACCCAAGATAGGTTCGTCTTTACCTCCCAAAACATCGGCGTAGTATGAGTTCCAAACGTCTTTTGCAATTCTTACGACAGTTTCTTTAAGCTGTTTTTCGTCGGCGTTGGGATTATCGTAAAGCCATTTCCAAACTTCAATATCTACAAGCGCAACGCCCATAATTTCGTAGCATGACCAGAAATTATCCAAAGCATTTTTATGTTCCGACGATTCGTCTTTAGTTTTAGAACCCAATAATATTTCAAGGTCTCTGTTTTGGAACAAAAATGCTGCAGCTTCGGTAAAGGCATTGTTAGGAACGCCTGACAACATCCAGTACGGCACATCGTTTATGCTTAACGTTTGCTCAACATTATGACCAAACTCGTGAATAGCAATATTATATCCTTTATAATCCATTCCCGTTTCAGCAATACGAGTCCTTAGGTGTGCGTAATCGTTTTTCATAGCTGCACCCCAAGCATGTCCGGAACCGACAGCAGCATCGACTTTTATAAGTTTTGCTATTTCCTGAGCTCTATCTTTTTGCCATCCTAATTTTACAAGAATATTCGGCAAATCCTTTTCAAAAGCTATAGTATTGGGATATTTCGTTTCAGTAATTACCGAAAGCTTAGTTTGGTCTATATTGCTTCTTTCTTTAAAGCCGTCGTACCAAATATCGTAAGGACGCAAATCGCGTTTTAAATCTTGCTTAATAATAGCTGCAACCTTAGCAACTTGCTCAGAAGACAATAGAGATTTAAAGAGTGCTTCGACATCATCTACAGAAATTTCCATAGTTCTGTCAAAATTACGACTAATAAAAGTAGGAGAAGTCGGAGTGTATTTATCTACCGCCGATAATGCCTTAAAATTGTTGAGAAGGTGCATGTATCGAGTGTCGGGTTCGGCTGTGAATGTTTGTTCGGCATCATCGACATAAATTTTATTCGAGAAAGGATTCCACATATATTCGGAACTGTTTATAACTTTCTGCGGAATAGTTTGATAAACAATGTGTTTCATCACTTCGTAAATAGCTTCTTGTCTGTTAAAACCGTTTTCGCTATCGGCGTAGTTGGCTTTTATTTCATCGCGAAGTCCCCAATGAGAAATAAGACTTTTTCCTTGATCGAATATTTTTTCGTTGTTATCATTAATCAGGCAACCCGTATTAATGTTGTAGTTTGAAATGTAAAAATCGCCATTGGCATAGGTTTTAGCAATATTCTGATTTAATTCCGAAGGAATTCGGTAAGTAAACATATCGCCCAAACGAGCGTAAGCCCATTGCTTGGCTGTCCAATTTTCTCCCAATGTGTTTTTTTGCTCTAATGAATAGTTAGGAAAGTTCAGAATACAAACGTGAGCTATCTTGTTTAGATACAAGTCGGAAAACAAATGCGACGATATGTCGAACTCTGAAAAGAGCAAATCTACAGGAAGCGGTTTGTAATTGGAAAGCTGAACAGGTTCTTTTATAAACAAATCGGTTTTGTTGAAATTACCTACAATGGCTTCCATATTGCGGTCTATTCTGTAGAAAAGACTATCCAATTCTACAGGGTCTGTGACGAAGTATTTTTTACAAAATTCCGCAAACTCCTTTTCGGTTCCGTCTTCGCTTGTCCACAGCTGTGCCAATTGGTTTACTCCAATATTGGCTCGTTGCAATGTTGCCTCATCGGCAGATACGGCAATACTATCTATTGTTTGTTCAATAGTTTGTTTTGTAATTTTTGCGATTGAGCCTTTGTCGGTTCCAGTACTACACGAACTAATAAGCACAACAAGGCTTACAATGATTGATAAAAATGTAATTTTTTTCATATGCTAGTATTTTTTAGGTTAATATTAAGAAACTTATATGTTTTTGTGTTTCAACTAATTATTAATACTCACGACTGATAAGGTCGTTGGTCAGATTAATAAAAAATTCTTTATTGTCGTTGCTTAATGATGTATTTTGGAGCTGATTTATTGCTTTTTCCGAATACTTCTCGATAAATTTTTCGGTAACGGATCTTATATCCAAATCGCTGTATATTTGAGTTACCTTTTTGATTTTCTTTGTATCTTCAATTTGAGTGCTCATGTAAATATCAGACAATAACTTTTTGTCCTCGCCAAGTAATTCCAATGCTTTCAGATACACAAAAGTTTTTTTGGCACTCAATATATCGCCTCCGTTGATTTTACCGAATACCGATGTGTTGCTGTATATATCCAAAAGGTCGTCTCTGAGCTGAAAAGCAAGTCCCAAGTTTACTCCAAAATCATAAAGCAGGTTGCAATCGTTTTTGTCGGCATCGGCTATGGTTGCACCAATTAACATACAAGCTCCCAAAAACACCGATGTTTTGAGTCTTATCATGTTTATGTAATCGTCAATGCTTACATTTTCCATGGTTTCAAAATCCAAATCCAATTGCTGTCCTTCGCAAATTTCGATAGCCGTTTTGTTAAACACTTCCACAACAGGTTTAATGTAAGCACTATCAACATTAACCATGCAGTTTGATGCTATCGCAAACATGGTATCGCCGGAAAGTATTGCAATATTCGGGTTCCATTTTTTGTAAACGGTTTCTACACCTCTTCTGATAGGAGCTTTGTCCATAATATCGTCGTGGATAAGTGTAAAATTATGGAAGATTTCCATACCGATAGCCGGATAAATTGCATGTTTCCAATCCTTACCGAAAGCTTCGCAGGTAGCAAGCACAAGAGTCGGACGTAAACGCTTTCCGCCCTGCTCCATAGTATATTTTATGGGTTCGTACAAATTGTGCGGAGTCTCAGGATACTCTAATCTGCTTAAATATTCATTGACATACTGTTGATATTCAGAAAGTTTCAGCATGGTAATATTTTATTTTGTTTTAATTAAGTTAACAAGATACTCACCGTATCCGCTTTTTATAAGTGGTTGAGCTATTTGTTCCAACTTGGCTGCATCTATAAAGCCCATACGATAGGCAACTTCTTCAATACAGCCGATTTTAAGACCTTGCCTGTCTTCGATAATTTGCACAAATTGCGAAGCCTGCATCAGCGATGCAAACGTGCCTGTATCAAGCCATGCCGAACCTCTGCCCAACAAAGCTACTTTAAGTTTGTTATTGTCAAGATAGTGTTTGTTTACGTCGGTTATTTCGTATTCGCCTCTTTTGCTGGGTTTGATGTTTTTTGCTACTTCAACAACAGTATTATCGTAGAAATACAAACCGGGCACAGCATAATTTGATTTCGGATTTGCCGGTTTTTCTTCTATAGAAATGGCTTCCATTTTGTCGTTAAATTCAACAACACCATACCTTTCGGGGTCGTTGACGTGATATGCAAAAACAACACCTCCATCAGGATCAACGCAGCTGCTAAGAGTTTTTTGCAGACTTGTTCCGTAAAATATATTGTCGCCCAAAATAAGGACAACACTATCGTTGCCAATAAACTTTTCGCCTATAACAAATGCCTGAGCAATGCCGTTGGGAACAGCTTGTTCGGCGTATGAAAACGAACAACCTATATCTTCGCCGCTGCCCAAAAGAGCTTTAAAACCCGGTAAATCACGCGGAGTGCTGATAATTAATATTTCGTTTATGCCTGCCATCATCAGTGTTGACAACGGATAGTATATCATTGGCTTGTCGTAAACAGGTATTAATTGCTTACTCAGTGTGAGCGTTATTGGATGTAAACGTGTACCAGCTCCTCCGGCTAAAATTATTCCTTTCATAGTTGGTGTTTTTGTATTATAAACTGTTTTATTTCGGACTACAAAGTTATAATTATTTTAACTTATTCTGAAATTTAAAATATTGTTTTAAAGTTTATTACGTTTGCAAACTACTGATAGTTCGGCTTATAACAACTTCGGATTGTTTTTGTGGCGCGTGCTGTCGCGTTTGGTTTTCTTGTCGAAGTTTTTTTCTATGGCATCTTCCAAATTAATATCACACTGATTTGCAATACAAGTCAAGACAAACAAAACATCTGCTATTTCGTCTGCTAAATTCAAATCAGCATCGGATTGTTTGCAACTTTGCTCACCGTATTTTCTGGCGACAATTCTAGCCATTTCGCCGACTTCTTCCATCAATATTACCGTATTTGTCAGCTCCGAGTAATATCTTACTCCATATTCTTTTATCCATTTATCGGTTTTAGTTTGAAGTTCATCTAAGGTCATAATTCTGTTTTTTACTGATTATATATTGTTATGTTTTGTTTGCTTAGCTCGACAAGTTTGTCGAAAAGCGGTTTACAATCGGCTCTGAAAAATCTGTTGGATTTTATAGTTATATTTTGGCAAATTTCGGGTTCGATATTGGTGTTGACAAACTTACGTATATCGAAATTGCTGATGTTTTTGCTGGCAACAAGAGTTTTAACCTTCATTTCTTCGGAATTGTACCCAATAACTGTTGCATCGTATATCTTTTCATTGCGAGTTTTGAATGGAAATTCCGATTTTAAAACATCTTCGGGACAATGAATAAATGACATAAACGTTGCATCGACGCCAATTCCAATGGTTTTGCCGTTGCTGACTACAAGTTTGTATAAAGGACTTTCGGTTCCGCAAGGATAAATATCATTGTGATGAGTATTTACAAAATAATCAGCTTTACTACCTATGGCAACAATACTGTTGGTAGGGTGCAGACTGCGTTTTGCTTCGGGATGCCGCCTTGCCAATTCGCTGAGCATACCCATTACCGAAGGCGATTTCCTCACATCGAAAACGGTATTGGCTTCCAATAATTCTTCCGCTCTTTTGGTAGAATGCCAACAAGGAAACAATAATGCACCTTCTTTTCCAACAATTTCGAGCAATAAGTTCAATATTTCCAAAGGATTGCAAGTGGTTTTCAAAAAATCCATTGAGCTGTGTATCAGCACATGGTCGCCTTTTTGCAACTTTAAAGTGTTGATTAATATATCTTTAAGTTCGTCATAGCTAAGTGGCTCGTACTTACTGCTCTGCCTTGTACGATATATTTTTCTGATTTTAATAAACCACTTTTCGGGAAGAATTTTATACAAAAATCGTGTTATTTGCATTGCGTTTTATAAATCTTTAAAGGTTGTAAACTCGGCTTCGGGGTACTCTTCTCTAACCTGAGAAATGAATTTTTTCATCAAATAAAAACTCCTTTCATTCATAGACTTAGGATGCGAACAACTTGAAATTATTATTTCGCTGTTTTTTTTGTGTTTTTTTATTTGATATTCTAAAATTTTTAGGTTGTAAGTATCTGAATACGTGTAATTGTCGAAAGTTAGCATTCGGTTTGCCAACTTCATTTTTATTTTTTCGCCAAGTGTGGGACTGTAATTTTGATGTATCATAGTGCCGTGTACAGAACCCTTTTGTTTTGAAAATTTGAGTTTTAAAGCTGTTGGCACTTCAAAAAGTTTTTTCGGAATTGTGGCGATGGGAATTTCCCTTATTCCCGATTGATTATTAACTCTGAAATTTCCGGATTCATCGATTAACCAAGTTTGCGATTTGGGATATTTTCGGAAGTCAACAGTTGAAATCTGCGAAGCAAAATAATAACCCAGAGCAATTGAGCTGTCGTATTTTATGCCGTTTTCTATCAGCGATTTGAAAATCAGGTCTGATGCAGGCTCAATATTATAACCGCCGGCACGATAGGCAATAATTTTATGATTGGCGTCGGCTTGTTGAGTTATTTGCGACAACAATTTGTGCGACAAAGTAATTATTTCGGAAATACTATACTCTTTATCGTTTGCAAAATCGCTTAATGAAAAATCAGTTGAGTAAAGGACTTTTCCGTTTTCAAAACTGCTTGTAAGCCAATGCGGATGCACATGCAACTGCACATCGTGGTTTTGCTTTATAGCGTTTTCTATTTGCTCAACATAAGGTTGGTAAAAGCCGTTGTAGTCCCATTGCTTGAACTTGTAAGCCGACAAAATATCTGCAAACAAAGTTATAGGCACGTTTTCTTGCTCCGCTATATTTAACAGATTGTCAGTCGGATTAAAAAGTGCTTGCGCATAATCGGTACGCAGTTCGCCCAAAGGCAACTCGTAATCGAAAGTAAGCAAAATTTTAATTTTCATCTGTTTATAATTTTGTCGGTGCAAATTCTCTTTTTCCGGCGTTGAACTTTTGCCAAGCTATTTATTTTTTCTTTTCAATAATCGAAACTAATTTAGCAATGTCGGATATTTCGACCAACTCAGTAAGCGAAAACTCAATTCCAAATACTTCCTCAACTTCGGTAATAATTTGAGCATGAGTCAGCGAATCCCAACCATTAATGGTTTCGGGTGTGTCAGTCAGACTAATTTTCAGATTCTTATTCTTTAAAATCTTTACAAAAATTTCGTTGATTTTTTCTAAAATATTGTTCTCCATACGTTTTTGTTATAATTCGATCTCTAATAGTAAACGAGAATTTCCATTGTAATATTCTGCCACCTTCGGATTATTATCGGTAATTTTTCCAATAATTTTCATTCCTGCTTTTTGCATGGCTCTGACCGAAATCACATTTTCTTCGATAATATATCCGTGCATCTTTTCCGCTCCCAAATGCTTCAATCTATTAATGTGATAATCGACAAACATTTTGGGTAAATTGTGTCCTCTAACTTCGGGTTCAATGTACATGTACTCTAATTGTATAACGTTTGGCACGCGTTTAAACGAAAGATTTTCAACGTCGCCGATGTTCTTGTAAAAAACGTTCATTTTTTCTTTAGAAAAGCCCTTTTTAAAAGCATTTATTTTGAGCATTGAAGACGAAATGCCTGCAATACCTTCGACCCAAGCTCCGCAACAAGCTACGCTTTTATTGTTTTGCACGGCAATACCGTAAGAGTCCATCGAAAATTCGTAGTTGGGTAAATTAATTTCCAAAATGGCGACAAGAAAATCGTAAAATTCGGCTTCGCTGATTTCAAACAGTCTGCAATAACTGACAGTCGCTCCCATTCCCTTTTCAGCATTGATAATAACTTTGGCTATAAACGGAATATCGTTTTTGTTGGCAGGTCGGATTGTTATTTCGTTGTTATTTGTCATTTGCAGTGTCAGCTAAAGTTTTCTTTAAGTATTTCCTGTCGATTTTGCCGTTAAGGTTATAAGGCATTTCATCTAACAGTTCTATTTTTTTGGGAACCATGTATTTAGGCAGGTTTTCGCCCAAAAAACTTATAAAATCGTCTTCATTGTACAAATTGGCATCGGCAACAATAGCCAAAGCAATAATTTTATTTTCGCCTTGTTCGAGGCAAACGGCAGCGGCTTGCTTGATACTTTTATGTTTTAAAGCCGCATGCTCAATTTCTCCCAACTCAATTCTGTAACCTTGTATTTTTATTTGCGAATCGTTTCTGCCGACAAAAAAGTAATCGCCTTGCTCGTCTTTAAAAACTAAATCGGCAGACTTGTAATAAAAAGTATCGTCGATTGTAGTAAACTGCTCTTCATCAGCATTATTCAAATACGATTTAACAGTCTGATTTCCACTTATATACAGTTCGCCTAAATTGTCGTCATCAGTATTATGAATGTAAAATTTGGTGTTTTCAAAAGGTTTACCTATGCACACAATATCGTTGTATTGCTTAGTGTTATTGGGTTGGCAGTAGTACGAAGTGCAAAAAATTGTTGCTTCGGTTGGTCCGTACAGATTCCATATTTTGGCTTTGGGAACGCAGTTTTGCCATTTTTGTATCTGACTTGCCGACAAAGCTTCGCCACAAAAAAACCAATGCTCAACCTCGGGTAAACTAATGCGATTAAAATACGGCATCAACAAGGTTATAAACGAAGGTACGGTTAGTACATGCGTTATTTTGTTGGTCATTATTGAGTTGATGGCAACCAAGTTTTTTATAGCACCGCTGTCGCTGATGTATAAAGAAGCTCCGGCTATAAACGGTATCAAAAAAGAAAACACCGACAAGTCGAAGGTTAAATCAAAGACTTGCAGAAATTTAGACTTTGAGCTTATATCCCATGGTTGACTAAAAACAATATCCACAAAGGAATTCAAATTTTCGGGATAAATAGGAACTCCTTTAGGAATGCCGGTTGTGCCGGAAGTAAACAAAATATAAACCGGATTGTTTGAAAAAGTAATATCAAGCTCATCTTCCAATTTGTTTTGACCTTCAAGTTTTAAAATCAATTTGCTAATCAGCTCATTTTCAGATAAGTCAGTATCAGGAGAGCAAAAAATATGTTTTATATCAGTTTGGTCGATAATGTGTTTATTCCTCTCAACAGGATGCGTGGGTTCTATTGGGATATACGTAATTCCGCTGATAATGCAGGCAACAATAGCGCTGTAAGTATAAAAATCGTGGTGATTGATAATGCCTAATTTGTCGGAGATATTGTTTTGTTTGAATAAACCACTATACTTTGAAATCTGAATTTTAAATTCGTTGTAGGTATATGCACGTTCGGGAGTAACAATAGCAATGCTATCGCTGCCGCTGTTGATTGAGTTTATCAACGACAGTTTAAATTTACAGTTTGCTATATCAGGTTTTTCCAAAACAATAAAAATTATAGGTTAATAATTGCTCCCAAATTGCATCAAATACGATTTTAGGAATTGGTTTATATCGCCGTCAAGCACTTCGCTTGCATTAGTCGCTTCGGTTCCTGTTCTGTGGTCTTTAACAAGTTTGTAAGGATGTAGCGTATAACTTCTGATTTGCGAGCCCCACTCTATTTTCTTTTTGTTTCCCTCAATTTCCATTTGTGCCTCTTTTTGTTTTCGGAGCTCAATTTCGTACAGCTGCGATTTAAGCATTTGTATAGCTTTTTCTCTGTTTTGAACTTGCGAGCGTGTAACTTGGCATTCCACAACAATTCCCGTTGGGTGGTGATGAAGTCTGACTGCAGTTTCCACCTTGTTAACATTTTGTCCGCCCGGACCGCTACTTCTAAACGTATCCCACGAAATATCGGCAGGATTGAGCTGTATATCTATGTTTTCATCTACAACCGGATATACATAAACCGAAGCAAAAGAAGTGTGCCTGCGTTTATTAGCATCAAAGGGAGAAATTCTGACAAGTCTGTGCACTCCATTTTCTCCTTTTAAGTATCCGAAAGCATGGTCGCCGCTTATCTCTATCGTTACTGACTTAATACCTGCAACATCGCCCTCGTTGATGTCTAATTCTGTCAACTTGTAATCGTTTCTTTCTGCCCAACGCGAGTACATTCGCAACAGTATTTCAGCCCAATCCTGACTTTCGGTTCCGCCCGCTCCCGAATTTATTTGTATTATTGCATCCAACTCGTCTTCAGTTCCCGAAAGCATGTTTTTAAGCTCCAAATCTTCTATTTGAGATAATAATTTGTTGTATAAGCTCTCAACTTCTGCATATTCTTCGGATTGCTCATGTTCTTGGTCGCTTATTTCGGCTTTAACCAATTCAACCAAAACCGATAAATCTTCAAAATTGCTATATGCCTCCTGATACGGCTCTGTCCACGATTTTTTTCTTTGAATTGATTTCAGGATTGTTTCGGCTTTCTTGGTATCATTCCAAAAATCGGCTGAACGCGTTATTGCTTCCTCTTCCGAAATTTCTGTAAGCTTTTTATCGATGTCAAAGATACCTCCTCAACGCATCTAAGCGTTCTTTTGCTTCTTTTATTTGGTCGGATGTTATCATATTATGGTTTTAAAACATTTTTTCAATATTATCAATAATTGCGTCTAACTCAAAACCCTTGCTCAATAAGTACGATATGGTTTTGTTTCGGACATCGGCAGAGTCAAGTTTTTTGCTCTCAACAGATTTTATTTTTCCCTTCGCCAAACGCAGTATGCACTCGTTGTATTCGGCTTCGTTTATCTTTTCCAATTCTGCATCAACGGTTTTACTATCAAAGCCCTTGGTTATCAGACTGTATTTTATTTTTGTCTTTCCCCACTTATTGTTTGCAAACTTTCCGCTAACATAAGAACTTATATAACGGCTGTTGTTTATGTATCCCTCATCTGTCAATCTGTCTAATATTTTTTTATGTAACTTATCTTCAACTTTCCATTCAATAAGTTTCTTTTTAACGTCAAATGTGCACCTTTCGGCGTAAGAGCAATATTTTGTCGCTCTGTAATATGTTTTGTCGAAGTTTGCCTCCATTTACAAATTAGTAAAATTCAACAAGTTCTATGTCGAAAATCAGGACGGAGTTTTTAGGAATTTTGGGTTTTTCGTTAACTCCATATCCCAAACTTGAAGGAATAAAAAGTTTAATTTTCCCGCCTACGCCTATAAGCTGAACTCCTTCGCTAAAACCTCTGATAGTATTATTAAGAGTAAGACTTACCGGCGAGTCCGATGTCTTGTCAAAAAAAGTGCTATCTAAAAGCATTCCGGTGTATTTAACTCTAACCAAGGAATTGTGCATAGGATGCATATCGTTCCCAGGCTCTTCTATAAAGTAATACAAACCGCTATTGCTACGAGTTGCGTTGATATTGTGTTCGGTAATATATTCCTTGATTTTAGCCTCATCAATAGCGTCGTAGTCGGGGTTTTCGGGGTCGCAGGCAACAAATGCCAATGCTACTATTAGTAAATAAAACAGATGCCTTCTCATGTATATTGCTTGTTTTTTTATGTATTGTTAATCATCGATTGGCAAATTTAACAAAATCATATTATTAGATATTGATTAACATAAAAAAGAAAAATTATTTTGAAAATTTAAGACACAACAACCGATGATATTGTGCAACAACAAACATTTACAAAGTTTCCAAATCCGGTTAACAAATGCAGATTATGTTTTTTAAGCATTTTCCAAAAGCTCATCGACTAGCTTTGGTGTGGCTGTGCCGGCTTTATCTGCAATTATATTTAAATTAGAAACACCGCTAACATTACTTGCTTTCGGGTCGATATAATATTTGGGGATATCACGTTTGGCATAATGTATAAGCGATGCAGCCGGATATACGACCATTGAAGTTCCTATAATAATCACTATATCTGCTTTTTCAACGATATTGGCAGCTTTAACGAGCATAGGTACGGCTTCGCCAAACCAAACTATGTGCGGTCTGAGCTGATAGCCCTTTTCGCACTTGTCGCCTATTTTCAAACCTTCTATCGGGTACGGATAAATCAAATCGTCGTACTCCGACGACCTTGCTTTGGTTATTTCGCCATGTAAATGTAAAACTCTGCTCGAACCGCCTCTCTCGTGCAAATCGTCGATGTTTTGAGTAATTACATCGACGGTATATTTTTGCTCCAACTTTTTAAGAGCCAAGTGAGCTGCATTAGGTTCGGCTGCTCTTATTTGGTCGTATCTTTCGTTGTAGAATTTAATAACCAATTCGGGATCTCTCAGCCAAGCATCGTATGTTGCTACATCTTCTACACGATAGTTTTCCCACAAACCATCGCTATCTCTAAAGGTACGAATACCACTCTCGGCACTAACACCGGCTCCTGTTAATATTACTATTCTTTTCATAGTTACGATTTTTTCTTTCAAAGGTACACAATTTTTTGGTTTCACAGTACCTAAAATGGGATAAAAAGTTTTAAAATTGCCATTAGCTGTTAGCTATTAGCCGTTGGCTATTAGCCATTAGCTTATGTTTACTTAGCCAAAAGCTAACAGCCAATAGCCGATAGCTAACTTTATCCGACAGCAAAGAAAAAAAATCGAAGTCGAATTATTAAAATCCAACTCCGATTTGATTTATAAGTTTAAATCTATTATTTGTTTCTGCCAGCTGACGAAACCGTTCTGCTTCTGCTAGCTTCCGATTTTTTATTAGATGTATTGCTATCGTCGCGTTTTACAGTATTACTTCTGCTAGATGAACTCACTTTGTCTTGTGTTCTTTGTGAAGATTGACGTGACACTTTGCTCGTTTCTGCCTTAGCAGTACTTCCCTCGTTCCTTGTTCTAACACTGCTGCTTTGTTTATTGTTATCGCGACTGCCAGTACCAACCTTGCTTGTATTACCTTTTTCTCTTTCGCGAGATACATTTTTTGGTGTAGACCTTTCTTTTCTTGAATCAACTTTCGTATTGGGACGACTTTCTCTTTCAGGAGTAGCTTTTCTAGGACTTACTCTGTCGTTTCTAGTGTCAACTTTTCTTTCGGGTGTGCTTACTCCAGTGTTGTTACGACCCTCTCTTTCAGGAGTATCTTTTCTTGGACTGACTCTGTCATTGCTTGTATCAACCTTTCTTTCAGGTGTGCTTACTCCGGTATCGGTGCGACTTTCTCTTCTCGGGGAAACGTTGTCCGGTCTGGCTCTGTCGGTTCTGTTATCAACTTTTCTGTCGGGAGAAACTGTCGGTTTGCTACCATCGCGACCTGCAGAATTGACTCCTGTGTTGGTACGACCGTCTCTTTCACGAGCTACGTTTTCAGGTCTTACTCTCACATCTTTTGAGTGGAATCTGGAGTCGTGTTTGCTATCTTGTCTGCCGACATTGTCGCGTCCAGCAGAGCTAACATTCGTAGAGCCTCTCAAATCTTTTCTATCTACTACATTGGTTGGTCTTGCTTGAGTATCAGCTTTTTCAACTCTTGGACGATAGACAGATACAGTATTGTTTGAAACAACTTCTTCAGTTTTTCTGTTAACATCTACTACACTTTTTTCTCTAACTTTTCCTTGGTAATGGTATTCTACATCGCTAACACGTGGACCGTAGTACCAGCCATCGTCATATCCTTCTTTGTATCCACTGTTGTAGCCATGGTCATACCCACGGTCGTAACCTCTGTTGTAGCCTCTATTGTAGCCTCTTCTGTAACCCTTGTCATAGCCGTATACGTAGCCGTCGTCGTAACCGTTGTTATACACATACACATTGTTGATTATAGTAATTCTATTTACAACAACCCTTCTGTCGTATATGTAATTGTTCCAGTTGTATGAGTAAAAGTGTCTTTTAGGAACGAAAGTCCACCAAGACGAAGGAGCGTTCCAACTCACAGTAATTGAAACGTTTGGTCCCATTGGAGCCCAGCCGTAGCAATTTCTGTAGGTTCCCCAGGTAACCCATGCAGGAGCCCATTCATATCCGGGAATCCACATCCAACCTAAGTAGTCGTCGTAAAACCAACGACCATAGTGGAATGTAGCCCAACCCCATTTGTAATCGGAAATCCACATCCAACCGTAAGGTGTGTTTTCCCAGTATCCGTCAGTCGCGTACGGTTGGAAGTAGTCGTACCTGTCGAACCAGGGACGCCATACGTAACCGTAATCGTAGGTGTAAACCCAATCGCCGTAAGGAGATAAATCATTATAAAAAGTTTGGAATGTAATTCCTCCGTCCATTCTTTGTGCTTGAACTTCACTTTGAAAAGCACTAACCGACAGGGCGAAAATAATTGCTATTGTTATTACTATCTTTTTCATGGCTCTATATTTTATTAAGTTAAACCTTTATTTTATTAGTATTACAACATATATGTTATTAAGTTTAAAACAAAGTATGTGCCAAAGTTTTATTTTCTGAAAAGTATTTTGACAAAATTAAAATTAATTTTAACGAAAGTTGCATTGACTTACAACTAACAAGTTCAAAATTTACAGTTTCAATTTTGAATGCATTTTTAAAAATAATCATTTACAGTTTCAATTTTGTTTCTTTCATTTTCTTTGCTTGTCCAAAGAAAACGAAACAAAAGAAAAGACACTTTTTACAAGGAATTTTTTATTGCCTAAAGGCAATAAAAACCGTATAAAAGAAACTAAATTTCTTACAGGGATTCAGAATTTTTAACGTTTCTTTTATACATATTCTGCGTAAAAAGGATATTAAACGAATGAAATTTTATCCCGCCTGCTTTGGCAAAGCAATCGTAAGTTGGCGATTTTGTTAAGCTGTTTTGTAATAAATTAACTTCACTCTTTTCGCGTGAGTAATCTGTAAAGTAACAAAACACAATAGCCAAAAATTTTGCTTTAAAACAAGGATGGCATACATTTCTTCTGAATGAAGTTCGAAATAAATCCTTAGTGAGAACGGGAAGTTCCGAGCTTGCTCGGAAATCACCCGCACGAACTTTGGATTTATGAGAACGAAATTCAGAAAAGAAATGTCAGCCTTGACTTTTTGGTTCTTTTGTGTCACCCGAGAACCGTATTAACGGTTCGAGAGCATTGAGTTCCTTTAAAAATAATACGGAACGAAATAACACAAAAGAACGTAAAAACCTAATTATGCCTTTTGTTGTAATTCTCGGCTCCTCTATCTAAGAAATCTATAAACTCATTTATATTGAGATTGTATGCTCTTGGCTCAACCATTAGGGTTCTATCCGAATCTAAAATCAGATAATATGGCTGAGCATTGGAACCGAATTGCTTAATTTGTATTTCTGCGTTCTTCTTACCCAATAGTTTGATAAGTCTGCCATCTTCATTGGTGTACCATTCGCTTTCGGGCAATTCAATACTTTTATCATCAACGTAAAGAGCCACAATCACAAAGTTTTCGCGTAGTCGCTTCAGCACCTTAGGATCGCTCCACACCCTATTTTCCATCTCTCTGCAGTTGGTACATCCAAATCCCGTAAAATCAACAAACAAAGGCTTGTTCAACTCTTTTGAAACTCTTAGAGCTTGCTCCAAATCGAAGTAACCTTTTAAGCCGTGAGGCAATTTAAACTTCGTGTTTTTGCCATATAAAGGTTCTTCGGTAATATTGTAACTAATAGTTGAACCTCCACCGGAGTTTTCGCGGACAATTGTGGATATGTCAAAATCTTGCGTTTCCATAGGTGGTAGCCAGCCAGAAATTCCTTTCAACGGAGCTCCCCAAAGTCCTGGAATTAAATATACAACAAAAGCAAATGTTGCTATAATAAGCATCAAACGTGGAAAAGATTTGATGACAGGGTAATCGCTGTCGTGCGGAAATTTGATTTTTCCTAACAAGTAGAAACCCATCATGGTAAATACAACAATCCAAAGACCTATATATATTTCGCGGTCTAGTATTCCCCAGTGATAAGTCAAGTCGGGAACGCTTAAGAATTTTATTGCAAATGCCAATTCAATAAAGCCGATTACAACCTTAACCGTATTAAGCCAACCACCTGATTTGGGTAGTTTTTCCAACCAACTTGGGAAATATGCCAATAATGTAAAAGGAATTGCAAAAGCTAATGAAAAGCCGAGCATTCCAATAATAGGTTTCAAAATTTGTCCGCCAACGGCTTGCACAACAACCACTCCAACAATAGGACCTGTACAACTGAATGACACCAAAACTAAGGTCAATGCCATAAAAATAGTTCCTATTATACCACCCTTTTCTTCGGCTGCCACCGATTTGTTCACTAACTTCGACGGCATTCGTATTTCAAAATACCCGAAAAAGGAAGCAGCGAAAACAACAAATATTAAAAAGAATAGTATGTTAGGTATCCAGTGCGTACTTAGCCAGTTGCCGAAATCGGCTCCAAATAAAACAGCTATCAATACGCCAAAAATTACGTATATTAATATTATTGATATACCGTAAACCGTAGCTTGTAATTTACCTCCGCTTTTCATAAAAAACGACACCGTCATGGGTATCATTGGGAAAACGCAAGGTGTTAGTATAGCCAAAAGCCCCCATGCAAACGACTGTGCAAAAAACCACCACAAGGATTTATTTTCGCCTGTAAAAGCATCTGCTGTGTATTCTTCGTGTACATCTAATTGGTCTTCTTCTACTTCAGCACCTTGTTCGGCAACTGCTACTGTATCGGATTCAACATCGGCTTCAGCTGTAGCATCAATGACAAGTGCCTGAGTACCAACCTTCTTGCTTCCCGGAAGCGAAAAGCTAAACGATTTTACATCTAAAATACAGGATTTGTCGTCGCAAACCTGACATTCAACTTCTCCGGTAATTGTAAAAGGTTTGTTGCTAAGCATTTTAACCTTTTGTTTGAATACGGCTTTATCGGAAAAAAACTTAAGGTTCATTTCCATCTGCTCGTCGTATTCTTCTTCGGCGTGAGGTTCCGAAGCCTTACCTATTAAAGAATAAGTGCCGGCTTTGTCGAACATGAACAATGTCGGACGCGGACCATCGGGTATAACTTCCTGCGAATAAATGTGCCACTTGTCGTCGATAGTTGCCGTGAAAATTAACTCTGCAACCGAATCGTTTATAATTTTAGTTGAATACGACCATTTTACGGGTTCTAGAATTTGTCCGAAAAGTGAGCCTGAATAAATTGATAATAGCGATAAAAAAAGTACAAACGTTTTTCCTTTTCTTAGTAAATAAGCCAAATAATTCATACGTTTTTAATGTTTTATAAATTTTTGCAAAAGTAATGTATTTGATTAAAAAAGGAACTTTATATCAAAAATTCTTAATGTTTTTTAGAATATTAAGGTTTTTCGCCTTGCAAAAAATGTGATGTTTTTTTGTTATTACAAAATTTATACCTTTGTTAAAATGCAAATTACATCAAGATTATAAACAAGTTAAACACTCAGATATGAAAAAAACACATTTAATTTTATTAATAATGGCTACTATTGGCGTACTAACCTTTTCGTGCAGTAATAAAACAAACGAAGCCGACTACGGAATAATTCCGCTTCCCAACGAAATTAGCCTACAAGAAGGTAAAGAATTTATTTTAAACCCGAAAACTAAAATTGTTTACTATCAGGAGCAAGAAGAGATGAAGCAAGATGCTTTGTTTTTGTCTGAATACATTAAAAATCTTTTAGGATTTGCCCCGGATGTTACGACAAACTCAAGCGGTACAAACGAAATTATTATCAAGTCGGAACTTCAAAACGAAAACCCCGAAGCATACGAACTTTCGGTAAATTCGGAACAAATTATTATTAACGGTAGCAGTCCTGCCGGCGCTTTCTACGGCATTCAGACTTTGCGAAAGTCTCTTCCAATATGTAAAGGCAACGCAGCACTTAAACCTGTTACTATAAAGGATTATCCCCGATTTAAACACCGCGGTGCTTTGTTAGACGTTGCCCGACACTTCCAAACTGTAGATTTTGTTAAAAGATTTATAGATATTTTGGCTCTTCACAATATGAATACTTTTCATTGGCATTTGACCGACGACCAGGGCTGGCGTATTGAAATCAAACAATACCCGAATTTGACTACAATTGGTTCCGTTAGGAGCGAAACCGTTATCGGCAGAAACACCGACGAGTACGACGGAATTGAGCATAAAGGGTTTTACACTCAGGAAGAATTGAGAGATATTGTAAAGTATGCCCAAGATCGCCACATAACAATTATTCCTGAAATTGACCTTCCGGGACATATGCTTTCAGCCTTAGCATCTTATCCTCAATTGGGTTGCGATGGCGAAGGTTATAAAGTTAGCACGCGTTGGGGCGTATTTGAAGATGTGCTTTGTGCCGGCAACGACGAAGTTTATGTTTTCTTGAAAAATGTTTATAAGGAAGTGATGGATATTTTCCCTTCAAAATATATACATATTGGCGGAGACGAAGTCCCTAAAACAAAGTGGGAGACCTGCGAAAAATGTCAGGCTAAAATTAAAGAATTGGGTATAAAAGGTGATAAAAACCACAGTGCAGAATATTACCTGCAAAGTCATATTATGACGTACATGGAAGAATTTTTGAACGAAAACAACCGCAGTATTATTGGTTGGGACGAGATTTTGGAGGGAAAAATTGCACCAAACGCTACTGTTATGTCGTGGCGAGGTACTGAAGGCGGCATTGAAGCTGCAAAAATGGGACACGACGTTATTATGACACCCACTACTTACGCCTACTTCGACTACTACCAAAGCTCAATAACCGAAGAAGAACCATTGGCTATTGGCGGATATATTCCTATCGACCTTGTTTACTCTTTTAATCCTACGCCTGATGTCCTTTCCGAGTCTGAAAAGAAACATATATTAGGTGCACAAGCTAATCTTTGGGCTGAATACATCAGCACGCCGCAATACGCCGAATATATGCTTTTGCCCCGTTTAGCCGCCATGAGCGAAGTGCAATGGACAGAGCTTGAACATAAAGATTACAACGATTTCTTAAAACGATTGCCCAAATACATTAATTTGTACGAACACTTTGGATATACTGTGGCTAAACATGTTTTTAATATTAAAAGCGATACAAAAATTGATTTTGAAAATTATGCTCTAATAATAAAACTATCAACTATCGACGATTGTAAGATTTACTACACTACCGACGGAACAGAACCCACCGACAAATCAACTTTGTACGAAGGTGAAATTACCATTAAAGATACATGTACCATAAGGGCTGTTGCTATCGATAAAAACGGCAAAAAAAGATATTGGCAAAAAGAAATAACAACCAATAAAGCAACTTTTAAACCAATAACTTTATTGACTGAACCCGACAGCAGATATACTTACGCCGGAGCTGAAATGTTGGTAAACGGCGTTAGCTCCGACATTATAAACTACAAAAACGGCGATTGGATAGGATTTCAAGAAAACGACCTTGTAGCCGTTATTAATTTGGGCAGCCCTACTTTGGTAAGCAATGTTGCCTTTAAAAACCTTGTTAATACCGGAGATTGGATTTTTGATGCTGCCGAAATAATCATTGAAAAATCGGATAACAATTCTGATTTTACCAATGTTAGAACTGAAATACTACCTAATAAGTACGCTTCTCATAAAATTGAACTTGTTAATCATAATATTAGTTTTGACCCAATTACAACGCAGTATCTAAAAATAACTATCAAACCTAATATACTTCCCGAGTGGCACAAAGGAAGCGGCAAAAGAGCTTTCATTTTTGTTGATGAAATTGGGGTTGATTAACATAATTATTTGTTTCTAAGTAGAATTGTTATATTTGTTGCTTGAAATTAGTTAGAAGTCAGAGGTT